>CAZURA010000022.1:0-49148 GCA_964622985.1 uncultured Bacteroides sp.
TTTCACAAAGATACAAAATAATATTACGTCATAGTATATTTAACTTAACACTAGACTCGAAACTTTGTTTGGAGGAGATATCAATTAATACAATTAACACATTTGTTCATATTCACTACGTTTTCGGTTTGATTTTCGGTTTTTTTATATCTGTATTCAGAGTAACGCCTGGCAGTGTCAGGGAACTTGGCGAAGCAGAAAGTCCCCTTTCTATCCTGAAAGAATATGGTAGATCCGGACAGAGTCAGAACCGTCTATTAGTTCAATGCAGATACCGCCTTCTCTGCTTCCTGGAGATGCTGATAAATTGCATGGATGTATGAAGTTCTGTTGTCCCAGGCCTGGGTAAGTAAAGCCAGGGCCTCTTCGTACTGCCCCTTCTTATATAAACCCCAACCTTTCGTGTCCAGCAGGAGGGTGTTTCCGGGATATTGTTCCAGCAACTGCTCATTCAGTTCCAGACCCTCGTCTATTTCGACCTCATTATCGATAAGAAACCAGGACAGTGTATTCTTAAAGTTGGGATTCTCCGGTTCTATTTCAACGGTTCGACGATAGTAGTCCTCTGCTTCTTGGAGCATCCCCGCTTCTTCGTAGATATATCCCAATCCGCTTAGTATCATCATACCGGGGCAATGAGTAATATTTTGCCTGATGTCCTGGTACTGCGCCAAAATTTCATCTGCCTGCTCCTTCTCCCCATGGGAAAGCGCACATATGGCCTTGAACTGGAGGATCATAAAATTATCAGGTAGAAGAGAATTTCCCAGGTCCAGTATTTCATTTTCACGCTCGTGGTTACCGGTCTTATGATAGGCATCTCCCAAAAGAAAATATACATAAGGATTCTTCCAATCGCTTCCCCATTTCCTGTGAATTTCAAGGGCACGCTCCCAGATGGAGATTGCCTCCTTGTAATCCTCTATCTTATAGTAGACCAGGGCCAGCAGGTGATGGTACATCGGGTTCAGTTCATCCAGATCAACCAGTTGTTGTCCATAGCTGATCTCCTCATCTGGCATTTCAGCATACATGTGTTCAACGAGAAGCATGTCAGCAAAGGGTAGTTGTTCCCGTTTTGCATATGCAGCATCGCGCCAGTATCGTGCAGTCCGTGCCTGACCCAATTGTGCATGGGCATAGGATAGGAAAACATAGGGGGTGATAAAGGTGGAATCGGATTCAATGGCCCTTGTCAACCACTGGATCGCTTTTGGCATATCCATGTCAAGCATCAGGGCATCTGTCCCGTGTATGAAATACCTGAATGCCTCTGAAGACCCGCTATAGGAAACTGCCCTGTAAACCGGAGTGTTTTCATCTTCCGTTATCTTTTTGATCTCCACGAAATTCTTGATCAAGTTCGAAAGAGAATCTGCCATGGCAAAGAGGTCATCCTCAGAGGGTCCTTCCACCTGGTAGGTCCTGTAGATCTCTTCTGTTTCGGCATCCACCAGCTGTGCATTCACCCGTACATTGCTGCCGGCCTTCAGTATGCTGCCCACTACCAAAGTCCTGGTATCCAGCTTTTCTGCTATATCCCTCGACAGTACGGGATTAAGCGAGGCATACTTGATGTTTTCATTTGCAGCAAGTGCATTTTTCACAGCTTCGTACTGGCGTACGGAGATCTCATTCGAATTAGATAGCGTTGAGATCAGAAGATTCTGAAATCCGTCCGACCAGACGTTGAAAAGAGTATCGCCTGAGAGGTTCTCAAACGGAAGTACGGCCACGGGGATTTTCCCATCAGGGTCCCTTATATCTGCCAGTTTATCCCCAGAAAAGATCTTTGGATAGATCAAAATGAGCAGGGCTGTCACCAATATCACTATGACCACATCGCTCACTCTCAGTTTTCTTCTTCCGGGGACTGGTGGGGCTACCGCATCTGAACCCGTATCAAGATCTTCTGTCCTCTTTACGCCTTCGGGGGTTATATCAAAGATCCATGCCAGAACTACGGTGACAGGGAATCCGATGGCCAGTATAATGATGGTCAGGGTGACCACCCATGGAGGTAAGGACAATGCAGGAGTGATAATATCCATTACCTCCAGCAGGATAAATGCCCCGGGTGCATACATAGCAACTACCCGAAGGACATTTCTTCTTTTAAGTTCACTGATCAGCCAATTCAGGTTTTTTCGCTGCGTACTCATGATTTCTGTGAATTAAACCTAAAATATACAGATTTTTAAATAATTACATACCTTAATATATTCCCAATTAATACTATTGAAGCAGAATAACGATACTGGAGCAAATATTTAAAAGAGAAGAAATATAGGCATTAGAAGAGTAGTATATGCTTTTAGATTGACGTACTGCGGGATTTTCTTATTTTCTGTTGACGCTTTTTTCGCTCCTATAGCTGAGTCCATCGATGGCGCTATCTAATGTTATTAGAACAATTGTGGGCATTACATTGTCTATTGTTGACATATTATAACACAAAACCAATGAAAGATTTAATGTCTTTTCTGCTTCTCATGGCTTCATTTTCCTTTTTGTCTGCTCAGACGGTTGAAAATATAAAGGTTGAACAGAATGGTGAGAATCTGGAGATTAATTATAGAATAGGACGATCTACAGCTCAGCAACTGTACTTCGTTACACTGACTTGCTCAATTGATAATGAGCCTGTTTTTGAACCAAAAAGTGTTATCGGTGATGTTGGCTCGAATATTAGAGGGGGAAAAAGTTATAACACAATTGTTTGGGATGTATATGATGATGTAAAAGAGATTGGTAGCATTGAGTTTTTTGTTAAAGTTGACTTAATTAGTGATCAGGCTGATACAGAGAGGAAAGAGTTAAAATTAGGGCGGAAAAATGATGCATTTCATGATAATGCCAGAAAATTTTTTCTTGGATATGGTGGCAGCATAAAACATCCTCTTGGAGCCAGGATTGGTTATCTGGGAAATTGGGGTGCCTATGGAAGTATGAGGTATGGTGGAAAGGATGATCCCTGGATAGATGATCTTGGTGAAGAAGTTTATGATGAATTGATTACAGCATCTATTGGAGTTACTAAACGAATAATGACCTGGGACAAATTTAGATTACATGGATATGCAGGCTTAGGATTAGGTGAAATTGCAGACGAACTTGTTGAAGGTGGATTAATTGGTATTTTGGGGAATCGAGTAAATGTGAATCTCGGTATGTCCTGGAATTATTGGTATGCAGATCTTACATTCGGAATAGGAATTGTATTTTAACTGGAAAACATAAGCAATATTAGATCTATTCTCCGAATCAGTCAACTAATTTGGTTCCTAAAAATAACTTGATACGGCCTTTTTTTATTACCAAAAGCAGCTAGGTCCCTTGAAGGGGCAATGAGTTACTATGTATTCGGGGATGTAATCCTCAGACCAGAATATCGGTGGTAAGGTTTGTGATGCTGGTTTCGATGCCTTCAAAGGGCTTTCCGTTGCCCTGGTTGTCGTCTTCCACGAAGAAGTGTTTCATTCCTGCCACATCCTTGGCAGCCAGGATGTTTTTGAAATCGATCACACCGGCACCCACCGCTGAAATATCATCCTTAATCACATCATAGAAAGGAGCTTCTTCGGTGTGCATGTCTTTCAAGTGGAATAGCTGGAAGCGGCCCGGGTACTTGTTAAACATCTCCACCGGATCCTGTCCCGCTTTACTTACCCAGAACAGGTCAATCTCCATGGTGATCAGATCGGCATCCATCTCCGGCATGAATATGTCATAATAGGGGACTACTCCTTCAATATTCAAAAATTCAAAATTGTGGTTATGGTAACCAAATTGAATTCCCACATCTTTCATGATTTTGCCCACCTCGTTCCAGTCTCCAATCATCTTTTTGTAGGATTCGATGTTGCGATCCTCATCATTCACCCACGGCTGTATACAATACTTCACACCCAGCTCTGCATGAGCATCTGCCATTTCCTTCGCATTGTCCAGTGTGATCCCTGCAGCTTCCACCATGGTGTGACTGCTGAGTACTTCCATATCCAGATCTTCTACTATTGCCTTGAATTCTGCTGGAGTGTACCCGTAAAACTTGCCTTCTGAATAATTGGCAAGTTCAAGGTATTTATATCCAAGATCAGACACTTTCTGTAATGAGCCCTGTACATCCTCTGCCATGGCATCACGAATGGTATAAAGCTGAAGTCCGACACCAAATCTCTTTCTGCCCGGTGCTGCACAAGATGAGAGCCCAAATGGACTTATAGCCATTAGTCCTGCAGCACTTGCTGCAGCAACCTTAATAAAATCTCTTCTATCCAGGGAAGTTTTCATGATTGTACTTTTTTACTGAACAATATTAATATAGTTGATTGGACCGGAAAGATAAAAAAAGTACGTGAAAGCCTATTGATTTACTCTAGTTAATGTCAGCATCTTCCTCTGGCGCAGGGGCTGTTGGTAATAAAAAAGCCGAAGAACCCTCCGATGAACATACTCTCGGCAATCTCTTTTCCGGGCATGCTATCCAATAGTTTCCCTTCGCTGAAGTAGTAAAAGGCAAATCCTGCCACAGCTCCAGCGAGAATAGCTATTACGGATCTCTTGAAATGGGATGAGCGGAGGGTGCGTTTGATCCAGCTTCCTTCCTGTTTTATCTCTAATGGCTTGAAATGCATATGAACAAATAAATATATGTAGATAAATAGATGTGTAAAGATAGGTATTATGAGGTACACCGCATAATTTCTGCATGATGTCCAGATGTGATAATAATTCCGTATGCTATTTTAACCTTTTTACTACTTTTATGCAAGATAGAATCAGTATGAAGGAGTTACTGGAGCAGATCAAGCTAAACCCCGATGAGTCTTTTTACATCGGGATATTTCAGGATCATATTGATCAGGCACACTGGCATTACCACCAGGAGTTTGAGCTGAGCTTTATCACTGAAGGCTCAGGGAGCAGGATTGTAGGAGATTCCATTGAGGAGTTTCATCCTGGAGACCTGATCTTTATTGGCCCCCGTATTCCCCACGTATGGTTCCCTGAGGATACTTATAAAAGACATCATTCGGGCCGGACCCTGGAGTCGGTATACATGCTGTTCAACAGTGATATCCTGCCTTCAGGTCTTACCTCGCTTCCTGAATTTGATCATGTTAGAAAAGCGGTTACCTTTTCTGAGAGAGGAATCAGGATTACAGGGAATACACTGAACGAAGTGAGCAGAATCATGCTGCAGTTACCTTATATGAACCGCATGAAAAGGTTGATGTTTTTCTATGAGATCATGGATCTTATCGGACAGAGTGATAGCTTTTCCTACCTGGCCAGTGCCGATTATGTGAAAAGCAAATTTGAGACCACCAATTCCAGGATCAACCGGATTCATGAATTCCTCATGAAAAACTATCAGAATGATATCAACCTGGACGAGGTGGCCGAAATTGCACATATGGCACCAGCCTCTGTATGCAGGTTCTTCAAGTCTTCCGCCGGATTGACGATCTTTGAGTACCTGAACAAGATCAAAATTGACTACTCGTGCAAGTTGCTCCTGAACACGGATCTGAGTATAGTAGATATAAGCTACGATTGCGGATTTAACAACCTGAGTCATTTCAACAAGCAATTCAGGAAGTTCATTGGGAAAACTCCCACCCAGTTCAGGAAATTGCGCAGGTAGCTTACTCGTCCATAACGCAGCGGACCGAAAAGCCGTGCCTCTTGTCGATATGAACACGCAACACTGCACGATGTCCCCTCTGCAGATACCGGTACCATGCTTCCAGTCCGCTGTAATCGGTGGATGACCAGAAGTAGGTATATTTGCCCACATTGTCGAATCCCCCGGTACTGTTTCGCAAACCACAGGGGAGGGCGTTGAAACCGCTTTCATTATAGAAAGGATTGAATTCCGAATAATCTTCCCAGAGTGGATCTCCAATTCCCTTCATTTTAGTTCCTACATTAGCCCTGGTCCCCTGAAAGCCGACTCTATCCGCTTCATATTGTCTCATGCCCAGGTGTAACTGCATCTGGTTCCATTCTGCATCACTGGGCAAATGCCAGCCATCAGGACATACTCCCTGTGTACCACTTGGATTGGTTTCACTACTGGCAGCTCCATTCATAGCCGCTGCCCAGGAATAAAAGGCTCCTAGAGATTCTGCATGATCAGGGTTGTCTTCATACCAGGAAAAGGCTTTCTCGATGACGGTGATTTCCTCCCAGGCCGAGTCACTATCCACCAAAGGAATGGGAGTTCCATCGGCATAACGGGTGACTCTCAAATTTTCCGCCATCCACACCTGCTGACCAATGACAGCTACAGGATAGATGTTCCCGTCAATGTCTGTGACGGTAGGATCAATGTCTGGCGCAGGGGTTCTCAATACTTTGTCTTCTCCATAGGTGGTCCCTGTTTTTGTACTGGCATACGCTTTGAAATAATAGGTGGTTTTAGGTTGAAGCTCGTGGATTATTGCTGAATAGCTACCTGTAGAAACCGTCGATCCCAACTTAACAGAGGGTCCTTCAATGGTGGGTGTGCCATGGTCTGACCAACAGAATCCATGCTCAAGGATATCCTCCTTACCCATATTCAGGATGGATCCGGAAAGCCTGTAAGTATTCAGATCCACTGTTTGAACAGAATCCGTAGTGATGTAGAGGATACTCTCCGGTTCAAACTCAATTCTGTCACAGGAGTCTACCCACAGAAAAACAGGAATCAGTCCCACCATCAGGAGGGTGGCTGCCCTATCTTCAATTGTTCTTCTTTGGTTCAATAATCTGTCTCTTAAAATCATTCCACAAGGGTATCAGCGGCTGAACGGTATTCGATATAGAGGAATTTTTCCTGAAGGTTACTGAAGAGATCGCATGCCACCATTCGCAGTTCATTTCTTCCGGGATAGAGCTTGACCGTGGTTGAAAAACCTCCCGAGTTATCAAGGATCAGTTTCATGGAGTTAATGGCAACAAACCTGAGGGAGCTTTTATCTTCTACCTTACCTGAAACACGTATCTCGGGATGATGGGTTACCACATGGTCACTGTCTGTAAGATCAGGTTGTTCCACCAGAATGACAGGAGGAAGTGTATCAGGCCGGTTATTAACCAAAATCTCCACCTTATTGCTTCGGGCTTCCTGTGAACAAACCGCCTGAGCCACTCCGAGCAATAAGAGCATCGTAATAAACCTGAGCATATGTTTGGAGGTCTGATTCATTTTTCTTTCAACTAAAAGCTATATGTTATACCCGCCATTGGGGTGAATGTAACAGGATCTACATCCGTATTGAAGGAGATCCCTTTTGCTTTCCCGTACATGGAGCGTTTTTTCAGAGAAGAGAGACCTGTCAAGTTCCAGATTACGTCTGTGATCCAGATGCCCAGGGCCGAATAAGCCAGTATTTCAGAAACATGATCCTGGGTAATCGATTTCTGAAGCTGATCATACCTTTGATCATAGGTGGGGTAATCTTCAATCTCCTGGTATGTTTTGATGGATTGGGTATTGAAATAGATGGCACCTCCCAAGCATGCATATCCTGCCATCCCCCGTATCCAGTGTGGTTTTCCTGTAATTTTAGAAAGTCCCATGCCCGGTACAACCAGGGATTGCAGCATGATACCAGCTCCACTGTGATTACCCATAAAGGCGGTATTGGAGGATCGTATATGAGCAGATGTCTCTCCCTGGTCAACAGCAGGGGGGGTATGATCCGTTACAGTCTGTTCATCAATACCCGTTTGAGAATACCCGGGTCTTGATGATGGGATCACCGAAGCATAGAGCTCCACAAAGATCTTTTCATTCAAATAGAGTTGATCCGCCTCCAGGTTCCACCGGATCTCTTTATGACTGCCGCCGGTCACGTCCCCACCAATATCTCCCAACACTGTTTTTGGAAATATAGTTCTTCCTTCAGTGTCAGTGATATGCATTCCCACTCTAAAGCGATCAGCAGGAGTGCTGTTCACTATATCGTAGGTAATGCGAATGACATGATCATCTAATTCAAGTGTGGGATCGGAAACCTGGAATGCGGTTTGTGCACTGGAGAAGTGTACAATACACAGCAGTATGATACTGATTGGAAGCTGGAAAACGACCCGTCCCATCTATCGGTCTCTTTTAGGCATTAGCAAAGGCCAAATATATACAAATTCGCAGCTTTATTCTCAACTCTTCCCCTGGGGTGGAACCTGTCATCAATCCAGGAGATCAGGGGGTGTAACGATCTCTTCCCAGAAGCTTCATTATCAAATAGTGCAGATATTTAATCCGGAGCACATCTAATGCAGGCAGATCGAATGTCTCCATATCTATGCGTTGAATGAATCCTTGTTTATCAGTTCTCTTAATGCCTGATGTGCCCATCAAAGGGGTAGCAAGATCATCAGCCAGTAGTTGATCAATAACTTCTGCCGGAATACCGTCACTGGTAAAAGGAAATGCAAAACCTGATGCCTGGTGATTAAATCTCTTACTCAGGTCTTTCATACTATTCAGTGTCTGACTGATCATATCCTCCTTCCTCAACCTGGAATACCTGGGGTGATCCAGGCTATGACCACCAATCTCAAATCCCCATGACAACAGGTCAGATACCTGATCACCGGACATATATACGGGCGACTTATTCAGGTATTCTGTAAAATCGATACTCAGCAACTCTGCGATGGAAGCGATGTGGTCCTGCTGCGAATAGGAGATATTCAATAATTCATCCTTTACTTGATCTTCGGCACACTTAAGATGCTGGGAAACCAACGATGTTCCATTGGTTCGAGAGAGCATGGAATCAATCAGTATGCTCACTTTATATCTGAAAAACAATCCTCTGTTATCGATAAAGTGATTATTCAGGAAGAACAGAGCCGGGATCCCTTTCTTTTTAAGAATCGGAGCAATGACCTGATGACATTCAATGAGTCCATCATCAAACGTCAACAGCATGGTCCTGTTCTTATTATTCCCATGTTTTCTGGCAACGAACTCATTGAGGCTGACGGGTTCGTAATAAGAAAGAAGATGGTCCAGGTCTTGCTCGAATTCATGGATTCTTTTATACCGGTAGAGATGTCGAATATGCGGCAGTTCTTCATCGGAAACTACATGGTAGAATAGAACTATTGCATTCTCGTCTGATAATGAGATCAGCCTTTTCAGACCAAAAAGACGGGTAAATAGGGATATGGCTTGTATTTTCTTATCCATACTAATTCGCGAAAGTTACAGGAATTTCTGAGTATGCTCTGCAACCTTTAGGTGAATGTATACACAGACTATTTGATATCTCTGATTTTCATTGAGATCACCTCGCCGGTTTCGGCATCCAGTTTGAAGATTTTATAACGGAGAGACTTGCCTACCAGCATAGAACTGGCCACTGAACCTGAAACTCCTTCATAGCTCAGTGTAATGAACCAGTGAGCTTTGTCATTGGTTAATTCCACTTCCTCCAGCTGGACTGATTCAGCATCTGGAAAAAATGCCAATAAATGCTCTTTGGCTTTATCTGTGGCTTCCTTAACGTCTATCATACTCTATCAAATGTAAGGAATACCAGATAGAGCCGCAAATCTGTTGTGAATAAATATGCCTACAAGTTCTCCTCCCTGATCTTCATATACGACTGAGGATGGAGACAGGCCGGACAGTTTTCCAACGCTTTTTCGGACTCGTACACATAACCGCAAACCATGCACTTCCACCAAACCTTGCCATCCTTCATAAAGACTTTGTCTTCTGACACATTCTGCAACAGCTTCAGGTAACGGCGCTCGTGCTCGGCTTCCACCCGGGCAATCATCTTGAAAGCGGCAGCCACTTTGGGAAATCCTTCCTCCCTGGCGGTCTCTGCAAATGCAGGATATAGATCTGTCCACTCCTCATTTTCCCCTTCTGCGGCTGCTTTCAGGTTTTCAGCAGTGGTTCCGATGACACCGGCAGGATAGGAGGCGGTAATTTCCACCATGCCGCCCTCCAGAAATTTGAAGAAACGTTTGGCGTGGGCCTGCTCCTCCCTGGCCGTCTCCATGAATATGGCTGATATATGCTCAAAGCCCTCCTTTTTTGCTTGCTTGGCAAAGAATTCATAGCGGTTCTTTGCCTGGGATTCACCTGCAAATGCTTTCAGCAGGTTTTGTTCTGTTCTGGTTCCTTTCAGTGTGTATTCCATAAGATTCACTTTTATAGTTTAAAAAAATCTGCTTTCTCAGAGCCACAGACCGGACATACCCAGTCGTCAGGCAAATCTTCAAATTTCTTTCCCTCCTTCTCTTCATCATAGATATACCCGCAGGCAGCACATTCAAATTTGGCAAATTCCTGATCAGTGTTTTTTTTCTTTAGTTTAGTCAGATCGATATAAGTGGGTGCATTTTTTGGAGCCACACCTTTTTTCACCTGCCTGTAGTGCATATAAGTGAGGGGATCTTTCCCTTCATCCAGGATATCGGCCTGGACTAATTCTCCGATAAACATCAGGTGAGTGTCCACATCATAAGTTTCCACCACCCGGCATTCCAGAAATGCAATGGCGTCATTCAACACAATAGGTGCTCCGGTCTCTCCGTACCTGATTTCCACCCCCTCCATTTTATTGATATCCTTCCCACTCTTATATCCAAAGGTACCCATGACGCCAGGTGAGGTATCCTTATGCAGGATTGAGACGGAGAAAGCCCCGGTTTTCTGAATTACACCGGCGGTGTGGTTGTTTTTATTGCAACATGCAGCAAACCTGGGCGGTTCGGAGGTAACCTGAAAAACTGTATTGGAGATGAATCCGTTTCCATACTCCTCCGATCCTGAGCTCACCACATAGAGCCCGTAAGAGACTTTAAACAGTGCTTCAAAATTGATCATGGTTGAGGTTTCGGGTTGTTTTCAACAATAAAATACCGAAAAGTGACAACAGAAATCCGATCACATAATAGGGGATTGTTAGTGGAGGATAGTACATCTCCATTAACATCTGGGCTGACATCCAGACAAGCAGAACGCACCCTTGCAGAAGCACCAGCCACCCTTGTATCCGGGTTTTCCTGACGACCAGAAACGCGATAATCAGGCTCAAAAGACCGTTAAAAACACCCAACAGGATTCCGGGGAACAAGTAGCTTTTAAAAGGAATGCCCTCCAGTATTTCCGGAGGAAGCCCTATGCTCTCTCCTGTGGGATCAATGATCAGCCCAACCGAACCGACCAGAGCAGAGATACCCAGGAACAGGAGCAATCCTATGGATATGTTCCTAATACTCTGAAGTCTCATGTTTCCGGATCAGAGTTCATAATAGAAAGCGTTGCGCAGAACCTCCAGGCTTTTGGGGACGGCCTCCATGGGATCTCCTTTGCCTTCAAATTCAAGCGAAATGTATCCCTTGTACTGGTTACGCCTCATGATTTCACCAATACGGGGATAATCCAGATCCAGGGTGTACCATTTTCCTTCACCATAGTAAGTTTTAGCCTGCATCAGGCAGGTATCCGGAGCCAGTTTTTCCAGCTGGTCGTAAGGGTCTTCCAGAAAGTTACCCGTATCCAGGGTGATCTTAAGCCAGGGTGAATTGATCTCGTCCACTATCCGCCTCACTCCCTCAGCTGTCCGCCCCAGTCCCCAATGGTTCTCGAGTCCCAGGACCACACCACACTCTTCTGCTTTTGGCAGGCATTTTCCAATGGCGTCGAGGACCCATTTAAAACCGTCTTCGTCGGTATACCCCTCAATGGCTGGTTCAATTCCCCGGTTCTCCATCAGGTGGTCGAAAGACTCGGATGTTCCCCAGCGACCGGTATTTATCCGCATGGTTGGGATACCAAGCTGGTAGGCCAGTTCGATCTGGTGGATGGTCAGGGCAATATTCTCATCCCTGTAGGCTTTATCGGGTCTAACAAATCCCTGGTGGGTGGAAAAGCCCATGAGATCGAGCCCGTTGTGGAAAGCCCTTTTCTTTAGTGTATTCAGATAGGGGATTTCTTCAGATGCCATCTGCACCAGCAAAAGTTCAACGCCGTCAAATCCCATGGCTGCTGCATGATCCAGGATCTCTTCAATGGGCGGTTCGTTCTTTGGCCTGTTGAATTGCCAGAAAGAGTAGGTGGAGACCCCAATGGGATTGTGCCTGATGTTTGCAGGAGTTTCATCAACTGCTGGTGTTGATTCCTTGGTACTACAACCCACCAGTGCAGTTCCTGCCGCTGTGGCGGCTCCTGACTGTAAAAATTTTCTTCTGTTCATCTTAGAATAGTTACCTGATTAATGTTAAGTATTGGTTTGTTACATCTTGCTTTCATATCCTGCGAACCCTGGGTTCCAGGTCAGTAAGTTCAGAGATACGAACCGGCCGGCCCGATTCAATACTCTTTCTGGCGGCTATACCTATGAGAATGGACATGGCTCCATCCCTGACACCCGCCGGCCGGTCAAATGGATCTTTCTTCTCAGGATTCCTGAAGATCTGATCATGCAATAGTTTGTCTCCCCCTCCATGTCCGCCTCTCTGGAATTTCACCTGTTTAACCTCAAAATCCTTCCACAGTTTGTGAAGGATGATGGGTTCGGAATGGAGGTTTTCCTCCTCCTGCGACATTTCCATGCTGTGCATATCCGATTGACTAATATTCTCACCTTTCATGAAAGGTATATCCAGCCATGCGTCAATACGACCCTCAGTTCCGTTAAAAGCGATCTTCCATCCTTCGTAGGGTGAATAGGTGGTGAGTGAATAGTTCACAAAGGTATTGTCCCGGTATTTGATCTGTGCCGACATTTTATCATAGATATTGATCTCGTGCCGGAAGAGGCAGTTATCCCTGATGTATCCGTCGTGATGCTCATTCTTCACATAGAGATCCATATCCCTTTTGCTCCTGGTAATGTCCCAAAAAAATGCACACTCAGGCTGGTGATCACAGCTGCGGCAATTATCCCCTCTGAACGGCCCGTTGGAACCATAGTACTCCAGGTCCCCATATGCAAAAACCTCTTCCGGATCACTATCTAATAACCAATTCAGCAGATCGAAGTGGTGTGTGGCTTTGTGGACCCACAATGTGCCCCCTGCCTGCCTTAACCCATGCCATCTTCTGAAATAGGAGGCTCCATGGTAAGTGTTGAGGTACCAGTGGAAATCAACTGATGTGATTTTCCCAATAGCACCTGATGAGAGAAGCTCCTTGATCTTGGTCGGATAAGGTGCCCACCTGTAGTTGAATCCGACAATCACTTTCCTGTTTGAACGCCTTTCCGCATCTAAAATCGCCTGGCATTTATCTTCGTCTGTAGTGAGGGGTTTCTCAGTGAGTACATCACACCCCATGTCGAGTCCCTTGATAATAAACTCATGGTGAGTTGAATCCTTGGTGGTGACAATGACCAGATCGGGCCTGGTTTGCCGGATCATCTCTTCAAAGTCGGAATACGTTGGACAACCCACCTCCATATACTCTTTGGCATATTTCAGTCTGCCCGGATTGATATCGCAGAGCCCGACGAATTCGAGAATATCAGGGAAATTTTTAACCAGGGTTCTGCCCCAAAAACTTGTTCCTCTGACCCCTGTTCCAACCAGGACTGCCTTTATCTTGTTGCCCTGTAGGAATTTATGCCTGGATAGAGGTGAGGCTAAAAGGCTTCCTGCCATAAATGCACCCGTGCTACCCAGGAAAGCACGTCGATTAAGTGTGTGGGTCATAAAATGGTATTAATAGATGGGAGATAAGAATTCTTCCTCTAAAAATACAATTATCCATGGTTAAATCAATCCATGGACCAATAATTTAAAATCTGTATAACTGGGACGGGATATTCCCTTTACTGATATTCGATGAAGTTGAATTTAATTCCCAATCTTCCTTCCATGATCTCTCCAAGCTCCAGGAGTTCGGGATCATCAAATTCAAAATAGAAATTCACAGCCACATCCTTATCCTTTTCCTGCAAAGGTTTAAACATCCTCATGATATCGAATACGCTCTGTACCGAGGCGGTATCTACATATTCCAGCTTCAGATCAACTGTGGTCTTGTCTTCCGGATCCTGTATGTACTCTTCTACCCACTCGACAATCGGTTTGAAGAATTTCCGCGGATCGGATAGTATGGAATTCCCAGATAGCTTAAAATAGCCCGGGGAACATTCAACTTCCAGGGATTTTTTGGTAGGTTCAATAGTGATCTTCTCCATACTCATATTATTTCAGAAGTTACTTTATTGCGATTATAATATTACTCCTTTTCCGGTTCAATACCAAATAGTGATATTAATTCATTAGCCTTGTTCAGATTCAGCTCCGTCAGCAAATCTTTATCATTTTGCAAATTCAGGTTTTTCAGTTTTTTGAGAACATCTCTCCACTCTGAAGGATCTTCAGTACAGATAATAGTAAGGAATTTTGCCAAATTGGGTAAGGTGTTCTCTGCGATTTGCTCCTTGAGCTTGTCAATAATACCCAATTCATGCAGGATCACAAGCTTCAGATTCAGTTCATCGATCTTTGGAGGCATATCTTTATCGTCCTCAATGGGAATCTCCAACTCCACCTGGCTTCTCAAATATTCCATCAATTTGACGTTAAAGGTGAGATCGACCATGTCGTTATAAATCGAATAATCCTTAAAGAAGGTAGAAGCACTTGTACTCTTGTTAAAATACCGGTAAATATCCTCCAGTTTAAAGTAATTGACAAATAGATACTTCCAATTTTCAGACCTCTTATCATCCAGAAGGCTGCGATGGTTCTCAATGTACATGGAAGCATTTGAATAATGGGTAGCAAGGAATTTGCTTTTAGTATCTGTATTGCCTTCGTTGTCGAAAAGGAAGCGTTCTATCTTACTGATCTCATTAACTGCTTTGCCTCTGGAGGCACCATCGACCAGGAAATCAAACTCACGGATCATTTTATTGATCTTCTCAATATTGGGAAGATAGATCTTGGTATGATTGAAAGGATCATCCCTCTCAATTATGATGTTCTGCTTCAGGCACAACTCTTCCAGTTCAGCCCTGCTTTGTTTTGATGCATTTTCTCCCATAAATCATTCAATAACTCTGTATGTATTATGCAGCAACCGAATTTAGGATTTTTTATTGAATTATACGAGCGCATTCCGCGAAGTTTTATTGCGAAGTTAGCGAGCTAAAATAAGGAATGTTCTAAAGGAAGTGTTAAAATGAGAGGTATTGGAACTCTATACCCAGGCGCTGCTCAATCATCTCTCCCAACTCTTTCATCTCAGGATCTTCATCTTCGATGTACCAGTTCACCATCAGCACAAGTCCCTTTTTTCTTACCGAATTAATGTTTCGAAGGATCTGGTAAAGGGCCTGGGTGGATGCTGTATCAATATATTCCAGCTTGATGTTTATTACTGTCTCCTCGGCTGGTTTTTTCAGGTATTTATTTACCCAGTTATTGATGGGTTCGAAAAAGATTTTTGGATCTGTCAATATAGAACGACCTGTGAAGTTTAAAATTCCAAACGAGATATCAACAGCCAGGGACTTATCTGTAGGATTAATGATCAGATCATTCATATGGAATTCGATTAAAATTTGAGCTTCAACCTATGATAGCGAAGTTAGCAAAGTTTGTCTATGGAGCGAGGTAAAAAGTTATTAAGAATTGACGAACGGAGTTATTCGTGGGATTAAATGACTCTTAAGCGTGAGGTATGAACATCTCCTGAAAATCCCTGTTTTTGGGACTTTCGCGGTTCTTATCTCACTATATAACGCATTTGGTTTTCTTTTTAACAACTTGGTCAAACTGTGTAAAACGTTATCGTCTTTTTGGCGTATTAAACGGTATAAAATGCTGAAATTAGTATTTGTCAAACTCGCGAAACTATTTCGAATGACACACATCTATAGTAAACTTAGAGACTACAAATTAAACAACAAGGGGCGCGCCAAAGGTTTTATTGACCTTGTGGAGCTCATCCTTGTCAGCATAACCTTCCCCGCTGCTATTTGGCTCACTAAAAGGTATTTTATCCCGGAGATGGAAGTAAAGACCATAGAAGTCATTTTCTTCTTTGTATTTATTTTAATGTCATGGTTTGTCCTTTCGAGGATCACCTCCATGGCAAAGATACCAAGAACACAGCGTTACCTGACCCTTGCTTTTCAGTTCATGCGAAGCTCATTCATTGTGTTTGTGGGTCTGTTAGCGATCAAAGTGCTCTTCAGGCTTACTTCGCTTCCCATACTACTGATTGTGGTCTATGCCAGCTCATTGCTCCTGGTCACTCTTGCATTCAGGCTGTTTGCATACAGAGCATTAAGGGCATACCGTTCGTTTGGCAGAAGCACACACCATGTGTTGATCATTGCCGATATGTTTTCCGACGGTGTGATCGAGAATCTGTTAATCCAGAAGGAGTGGGGTTTTAAGGTGGTGTCAATACTTACTGACTCCAAACTGATCAAAGCCAAATACGGGCCACAGATTAAAATTCTGTCAAGTCAGGAGAAATTGAAGAAAGTGATCGATAACTCAGTAATTGATGAGGTCATCTATTGTAAGAGGGATGTGGATATTGAGCTCATTAAGGAGGTAATAGATATCTGTGATGAGGTTGGAGTTATATTCAGGCTGCAATCCTCCGTATCTCCTCTGGACCCTACCGAATTCCAGCTGAAGGCACTCAACAACAGCAAAGATCTGTCCATTGTGGATGCACCCTCCAATAACCTTTCACTGGTACTAAAGGCTATGGGAGATATCTATTTCTCTATACTTGCTGTGATCCTGCTGATTCCTGCTTTTTTGACCGTCTCACTGATCATCAAATTTGGCTCTAAGGGACCGGTGTTTTTCAAGCAAGAGCGGATAGGATTGAGGGGCAGGAAATTCAAATTGTACAAATTCAGGACCATGGTGGTCGATGCTGAGGAGCAGCTAAAGAAGTTACAAGCGAGGAATGAAGCTGATGGTCCGGTATTTAAGATCAAGGATGATCCCAGAATCACCAATGTGGGGAGATTTCTCAGGAAGACGGGTCTGGATGAGTTGCCACAATTATTCAATGTAGTAAGAGGCGAGATGTCACTGATAGGTCCAAGACCACCGCTGGAAGAAGAGGTGAATCAATATGAACGCTGGCAGTTAAGAAGGTTGTCGGTGAGACCAGGAATTACCTGCACCTGGCAAATTGTTCCCGACCGGCACGATGTATCTTTCGAGGAATGGATGGAATTGGATCTTCACTATATTGATAACTGGAATCTTCGCAAGGATTTCGAACTGTTCTTCAAAACAGTTAAAACCTTTTTCGTAGCAGGTGGACACTAGACACTGGGTTTACAGGGATCTGCATCCGAACTCCTTCACTTCTTTACTATTCATTCCAGAGCACTCAGGGCTGTTCATTTGTTTGCTGAGTAAATGGGATATAAGTTTTATCTTTATGAAGATTAAAATTTCGTGATGATGTACTCAGTAAGAAAAATTGGATTTCTCATGATGTTAGTGCTTCTTGCCGCATCTTGTGTTCCCGTCAGGAAAACATCCTATGTTCAGGACGATAAAACCATGCGGGTGCAGCAGATGGATAATATGTATTTTATCGATGAACCGGTGGATGACCAGATCAGACCCGGGGATGAATTATATATAAAGGTGACCAGTGCCGATGAAAATAAAACTGTTTTCAATGATGCCGGTGGTGACCGGATGTACGATCCTTCAGTGATCAGTTATGCCGTGGATGAGGAGGGGTATGTTAAGTTGCCTTATATAAACCGCATCAAGCTTTCCGGGATGACCCTGGTGGAAGCATCTGATGCCATGGAAAAGGAGATGGCACAATATCTCTATTACCCGTCAGTGTTCGTTCGCTACGTAAACAATAAGGTAACTATCCTGGGTGAGGTCTTTAACCCCGGGGTATATGTATTTAATTATAAGAGTATTAACATTCTTCAAGCTATTGGATACGCTGGGGATATCAGTATTTTCGGAAACAGGCAAAAAGTGCTGATTATCAGGGATGAAGGAGATTACAGGTCAAAGTATATGGTAGATCTCACCAGTGATGAATTACTAGCCTCTAAATACTATATGGTCAAATCCAACGATATCATATATGTGGAACCATTGAAGAGCAAAAAATGGGGGATGGAGGAATTCCCGTATGATCTGTTATTCTCTCTGGTATCCCTGACGATTGTTGTGTTAACCTTTATGGTTACTTATTTAAATTAGATGCAGGTATGAATACAAACCCAAGGGACGATTCCAGAATACAATATATTACAGATTTTCTGTCTGATCTTCTCCGAAACTGGTATGTTTTTGCTCTTGTGCTGATCGTTGTGTGCGGAGCTACTATGGTATATATCAAGTTTGCCGCCAAAACGTATAAGGTAGATGCCTCAGTACTGCTCAATATTGAACGCTCCAATGCATATGGCGGTCGCAACGATGATCTGCTGAAGGTATATGAGCTTATTGAGCAGGATAAGAATCTTCAGAATGAGATCTTTTACTTCAGATCGACCCCGCTGGTTCAGTCGGTCGTTGAGGATATGGATCTTCTGGTATCCTATTATCTGCAGGAGGATAAGATCCCCAAAGAGCTTTCATTCAGTTTGAAAAACCTGTACAAGGATTCTCCATTTATAATTGTGTTGAACAAGGACCACCTGCAACCGGCAGAGACCTTCTTTTACATACAGATACTGGATGAAGAGCATTTCATGATTTCGGCTGACAATCCGGCAGCCAGGATTATTGATTACAGAGATGAATCAGTGGCAGCAGGTGCGATCCCTTATTGGTTACATGGCGAGTACAGCTTTGGAGAGACCATCGAGGATCCGTTTACCTCATTTACAGTACTGTTGAATTCTAATTATCAGGCAGATGCATATCAGGGAAAAGATCTCTTTTTCAAGTTGAATACCACCGAAGCCCTGACCAGAGAGTTCAAGGGCGGTTTGGGAGTGGCGGTTTCGGCTATGGAAGCAACTATGGTTGAGCTTTCCCTCGGTTGCCCCAATCTGCAAATGGGACTCGATTTTCTTGATGAACTGATTAAAAAATACAATGAGAGCAGCCTGGAAGAAAAGAATTACCTGGCCAATAAAACCATTGAACATCTCGATTTTCAACTATCAGATATATCACAATCCCTGGGAAGTTCCGAGCAGGAACTGCAGAATATAAGGCGTTCTTCATCAGTCATGAATATTGATGAAAAGGCCGCAAACATTTATAATCAGAGGCAGATCCTGTTAACGCAAAAAGATGAAATTGAGCGCCGGAGAGGTTACCTTGTCCAAATGGATGAATACCTTGCCTCCAATGAGGGTGTTACCGGAGCGCTGTCACCATCGGTCATGGGTCTGGATGATCCTTTACTAAATGATCTGATCCAGAACCTGACCGACATGAACCAGGAGAAGCAAACAATCATCAATAACAACCAGCTCAGGAATCCCCGGCTCCGAACCCTTGATGCCAACATAAGGAATCTTAGGAATGTGATTGCCGAGAACATTAAGTACAGCATAAGTGCGACCAATGCCGAACTCAGTGAGGTCAATGGTAAGATCCGCTCCCTGAACCGGGAGTTCTCCAGTCTGCCTACTACTCAGACCAGGCTACTTGGGATTGAGAGAAAGTTTAATTTGAATGAGGATATCTATATGAGATTGCTGGAACAAAAGATCCAGGCTCAGATAATCAAGGCTTCCAACCTTCCCGACTGCGTGATTGTTGAACCTCCTCAATATGCAGGAATTCAGTCCCCTAAGACCATAATTCTTCTAATGGTTGCGGTAGTGCTGGGAACCCTGGTTCCTGCTATTCTCATTGTGGGTAAAAAGCTATTCAGCAACAGGATCCAGGATAAAGAAGAACTGGGCACATTAACAAACCTGCCGCAGATTGGAAGTATACCTCAGGATGGCAGAAGCTCAATCAATGTGATCGTGGACCAGCCCAATTCGATCACAGCTGAAGCCTTCCACAGTGTTCGGAGTAATGTGATCTATTACCTCATGGGCAAACTGAACCAGGTGATCCTGGTCACCTCTACCATGGAGGGTGAAGGCAAATCCTTCTCAGCTCTCAATGTTGCAAGCAGCCTGGCGGTGACCAATAACAAAGTAGCCCTGGTGGAATTTGATCTCAGGAGACCTAGTGATTTATATAATAAACTAGGTATTAGGGGATTAGTTGGGGTGAGTTCTTTGCTGATAAATAAGGCGTCACTGGATGAGATCACGATTAACTCCGAGGTGGAGAACCTGGATATCATTTTGGCCGGGCAGATACCACCCAATCCCATCGAGCTGATATCCAGTAAGAAAACAGGTGAACTCTTTGAAGAGTTGAGAAGGAAATATGATTATGTCATTATAGACACCCCGCCCTACGGAGTACTTACCGATTCATTTGTGCTGATGAAATACGCAGATATCACGCTGTATGTGACCAGGTTGGGTCAGGTGAAAAAACGAATGTTGCTGTCCAGTTTCGATGACATCGTAGCCAAGAAGATCGAGAATGTCCATTTGTTAATCAACGGAGAAATACCCAAACAGGGCTCTTACGGGAAGTACTACACAACTACCAGGAGAGAACTGAAACTTTTAAAACGCAAACCAGGAAAGGTTGAAAAAATCAGAAAGAAAAAATGAAAGCAGTATTATTAGCTGGTGGTTTTGGCACCAGAATAAGTGAGGAAAGCGGCGTCAGACCCAAACCCATGGTGGAGGTTGGAGGCATGCCCATCCTGTGGCATATTATGAAAACCTATTCCCATTACGGGATTAATGAATTTATCATTTGCCTGGGATATAAGGGCTATATGATCAAGGAGTACTTTGCTAACTATTTTCTGTATGTTTCTGATGTAACCTTTGATCTTAAGTATAACTCCATGTCGATCCACAATGATAAATCAGAGCCGTGGAAGGTTACTTTAATAGACACGGGACTGAGTACCATGACGGGAGGACGATTGAAGCGGGTGAAGGAGTATATTGGAAACGAAACCTTCTGCATGACTTATGGAGACGGAGTAAGTGATGTGAATATTGATGATCTGATCAAATTCCACAAAGATCAGAAGAGTATTGCCACACTTACCGCGGTCCAGGAGCCTGGACGTTTTGGTTCGTTTACACTGGCTGAGGATCAGCCCAAGGTGATGAACTTCAGAGAGAAGGTTAAAGATCACGATTCAGCCTGGATCAATGGAGGCTATTTTGTACTTGAGCCAACTGTTTTTGATTTTATTGAGGACGATACTACCGTCTTTGAAAGAAAACCCATGGAGGTATTATCGAAAAGTGATAGCCTGTCGGCTTTTCAACACAGGGGATTCTGGATGCCTATGGATACCCTGAGAGACAAAAATGTACTGGAAGAGATGTGGAATAGTGAGAATCCGCCATGGAAGGTCTGGATTTGAGGATATAATTTATGAAATTAATGGCGGCTGAACTATTTAAAGCTTATCAGAATAAAAAAGTCCTCGTCACAGGACATACAGGATTTAAAGGGGGATGGATAAGCCAATGGCTCCTCTCCATGGGTGCAGAAGTTTATGGAATCGCTTTACCTCCGGAAGGTGAAGTTTGCCTGTTCGATCAGCTTCAGCTGGAAAAACACCTCAATCATTATATCTGCGATATCAGGGAACCTGATGCGTTGACTCAACTGATTGAAAAGATCGCTCCGGATATTATATTTCATATGGCGGCCCAACCTCTGGTGAGGGAGTCCTATTCCATACCGCTGGAGACCGTTCAGACCAATGTGATGGGAACCCTCCATCTGCTGGAGGCGGTCCGGACTCTGAAACTTTCTACTACTATTATCGTAATTACCTCTGATAAGAGCTATGAAAATCAGGAGTGGATGTTTGGTTACAGGGAAAATGATCCCATGGGTGGTTACGATCCATACTCGGCCAGTAAAGGAGCATGTGAGGTGTTGACTGCTTCGTGGAGACGTTCCTTTTTTAATCCGGCCGAATATGATATTCATGGAGTGAAACTGGCTTCCGTGAGGGCAGGTAATGTGATTGGTGGTGGAGATTGGGCCACTGATAGGATTGTACCCGACTGCATGAGGGCATTGCTGGGCCAAAAGACCATTGATGTAAGGAATCCGCTGGCCACCAGGCCCTGGCAACATGTGCTGGAACCTCTTGGCGGATATCTGTTACTGGGCGAGAGACTATTATCAGCAGATCAGATTCCGGAGCTGGAAAAGCTGTGTGCCGGATTTAATTTTGGGCCCTTGATGGGTTCCAACAGAAATGTGGAGAGTCTGGTGAATGAAGTGATCAGGGTATGGGGAAGCGGCGACTGGACCTTTGATAAGCAACATGCGGTTCATGAGGCGTCCCTGCTCAACCTTACCATCGACAAAGCGTTTCAGCTGCTGGGATGGTATCCGGCCTGGGATTTCAAAGAGACGATCAAGCGCACCGTGGAATGGTATCGTACATACAGGGATGATCCGGGGGCGGTCAGGAACCTCACCCTGCAGCAAATAGAGGATTATACCCAAGCATTTGAACAGATGACATAAACAGAATAAGACTATGCAATTTACCAAATCGCTCCAGATCCAGAAGAGATTTAATGATACGATCCCGGGAGGGAGTCATACCTATGCCAAAGGTGATGATCAATTTCCAGAATTCATGCCCCCTTATATTGAAAAGGGTAAAGGGTGTCATATCTGGGACATTGATGGAAATGAATATATAGAGTATGGGATGGGTTTGAGAAGTGTAACCCTTGGACATGGTTTTGAACCCATTGTTGAGGCTGCATACCGGCAGATGCAAATGGGAAACAATTATGTAAGGCCAGCAAAAATAGAGCTGGATGCGGCTGAAGAGTTTCTGAGTGTCATTGAGGGTGCCGATATGGTGAAGTTCTCCAAAGACGGTTCGGATGCAACCAATGGAGCGGTCAAGCTGGCCAGGGCACATACGGGAAGGGATATGGTGGCGGTTTGTGCCAACCATCCTTTCTTCTCAGTAGATGACTGGTTTATCGGAACTACTGCCATGTCTGCAGGGATCCCCAAAGTGGTACAAGAGATGACGGTCAAATTCTTCTATAACGATATGGAAAGCGTGGAGAAGATGTTTGCCACCTATCCGGATCAGATCGCCTGTGTGATCTTAGAAGCCGAAAAGTATGCTCCGCCGGAAGATCAGTTTCTTCATAAACTCAGGGATACCTGTCATAAGAATGGAGCACTATTCATTTTGGATGAGATGATTACCGGATTCAGGTGGGACCTGGGCGGTGCACAGAAGAAATACGATATTGTACCGGATCTTTCCACATTTGGGAAGGCCATGGGAAATGGATTCGCCGTATCTGCACTTGCCGGTAAAAGAGAGTTCATGGAGCTGGGAGGACTGCACCATAAGAAGGAGCGTGTCTTTCTTATTTCTACCACCCATGGAGCTGAGAACCATGCTTTGGCTGCCACCATAGCCAACATCAGATTTTTCAAGGAGAACGATGTGATAGGGCGACTGGATGAACAGGGTCGAAAACTGAAAGAGGGCGTGAATCAGGCCTCGGAGGAGCTGGGCATTAATAAACATGTGAGGATCATAGGGCCCAACTGTTGCTCAGTCTATACCACAAGTGACCAGGAGGGTAAACCTTCACAACCATTCAGAACCCTTTTTATACAGGAGATGATGAAGCAGGGTCTGCTAATGCCTTCAAGTATTGTTTCCTATTCTCATTCTGATCAGGACATCAGTGAAACCATCGAAAAGATGGCAGAAGCCATGGCTGTCTACAAGAAGGCATTGGATGAGGGAGTCGACAAGTACCTGGTTGGCAGGCCAGTAGCTCCGGTATTCAGAAAATTCAACTAACCATTGCATGAATCCATTTGAACTGGTCAGGACCCCTATTGAGGGATGTTTCGAAATACAACCAAGGGTCTTTGAAGATCAGAGGGGCCGGTTTGTCAAGCTGTTCCATGAAGGGTTTTTCCGGGAGCATGGACTCCAGACGGAGTATGAAGAAGAGTACTACTCGGTATCCCCTGCCAGGGTGATCCGGGGATTGCATTTTCAGGTACCGCCAAAAGCTCATGTAAAGCTGGTAAGCTGTGTCCTGGGTTCCATTCTGGATGTGGTGTATGACCTCCGGTCTGACACTCCCTCATCGGGAGAGGTATTTTCCCTGGAGCTCAGTGCCGAAAAAGGAAATATGTTATATGTGCCGGAAGGACTGGCACATGGCTTTTATGCCTTGAGTGAACGGGCTCTGTTTGTTTCCATGAATTCGAAGAAATTTGCACCTGAATGCGATCGGGGTATCCGTTGGGACTCTATTCCTTTCGACTGGCCTGATAAGGATCCCATAGTCTCCGAGAAGGACAGGAGCATGGTGCCTCTGAATGCATTTGACAATCCATTTTAGATAGAAGTGAAGATAGCAGAGACACATATTGAGGGCTGTTATGAGGTTTCTCCGTTGGACCTGAAGGACCACAGGGGCAGGTTTGTTAAACCTTTCCATTGTGATGAGTACCGGGAGGTAGGTCTGACTTTTAAGATCAGGGAAGAGTATTACTCGGTCTCCAAAAAAGATGTGTTGAGGGGGCTGCATTTTCAGACACCCCCAAAAGCCACCATTAAAGCAGTAACCTGTGTAAGCGGGGTCATTTTTGATGTGGTAGTGGATTTAAGGGTGAATTCACCCACCTATTTGAAGCACTTTGCTATAGAGTTGTCGGAGGAGAAAGCCAACTTGCTTTATATCCCGGAGGGATTGGCCCATGGATTTTGCACGCTCAGCCTGGAAGCTACAGTATTATATATGTGTTCAGAGGTCTATTCCCAGGAACATGACACTGGTGTGAGGTGGAACTCGGCCGGTATTGACTGGCCCATTCAGGATCCTCTGATATCAGAAAAGGATAATGGATTGATAGAGTTGAACCAGTTTCAGTCACCATTCAGCATGTACTAAATTAATTGACAATTATGATCATAGTAGATAGTAAACTAGAACAGAGACAAAAAGAGAGCAATCCAATCAAGGCCGGTTTTGTGGGTGCGGGCATGATGTCCAAGGCCATCCTGAACCTGATCGAAAACAACATACCGGGAATGCGGGTTGCTGCCATTTCCAACAGGACTTTGAGTAAGGCGAAGGAGGTATATGAGTTTTCCGGGGTGACTGATAGCAGGGCTGTTGATTCTGTAAAGGCATTGGACAATGTGATCAGAAGCGGAGGGTATGCCATCACAGAGGACTATTCAGTCCTTTGCGAAAGCAAGGAATTGGATGTGCTCGTGGATATTACCGGGCACGTGGAGTTTGGAGTGGAGTTACTCCTTGCCGCTTTTAAACACGGAAAGAACATCATCACGTTCAACGCTGAGGTGGATTCAACCCTGGGGCCCATTTTGAGCGTACATGCTGAAAGGGCAGGGGTGATCTACAGTGGAAGTGACGGAGATCAACCCGGTGTGACCATGAACCTGTACAGGTTTGTTCAGGGTTTGGGGCTGACACCCATGCTGGCAGGTAATGTCAAGGGATTACAGGATCCTTATCGCAATCCGACTATTCAGGAGGAGTTTGCCGCCTATTGGGGGATGGGCCCTGAGAAAGCCACCAGTTTTGCAGACGGGACCAAAATGAACATGGAGCAGGCCTGTGTGGCCAATTGCACGGGTCTTAAAGTGGCCAAGCGGGGTATGCTGGGGTATGCTTTTGACGGCCATGTGGATGACATGACAGGCATGTATGATTATGAACAAATAAAAGAGCTTGGAGGAATCATCGATTATGCACTGGGAGCAAAACCCGGACCCTCCGTTTTTGTATATGGCTCTATCGAAGATGAACTTTCCAGGCACCACCTGGCTTATTACAAGTTGGGTAAAGGCCCGTTATATAGTTTTTATACCCCTTATCATCTGTGCATTTTTGAAGTGCCTACCTCCATTGCCAGGGTGGTGGACTTCGGCGACCCTGTGTTAAAACCATTGGGTGCTCCTGTGGTTGAGGTGATCTCCAGAGCAAAGACAGACCTGAAAGCAGGCACCATGCTGGACGGGCCTGGTTTCTATACCCTGTATGGAGAGTGCGAGAATAACGATGCGGTGATAAAGGAGAATCTGCTCCCTATTGGTCTTACTGAAAGTGGAGTGAAATTGAAGAGGGATATCCCAAAAGACCAGGAGCTTACATTTGATGATGTGGAGTTTGATGAAAGCCGCATGATCTTCAAGTTATACAAAGAGCAGATGGAATACTTTCAGAAGAAGTAGCACACTTCCCATTCCCCTATCTGCTTTATAATCTTGAGTATATTCGCTGTTTGCAATTTTGCTGATTATCAGGATATTGCGCAGGTACTTATGCCTGAGGGTCCAACTCTTGGCAAATTGTGAACTTTTTTCCCGTCAATAATGAAACAAACTTACTCTATTTAAGTATAAGGTACTGTCCATTGCCACGGCTTGTAAGCCGCTGTAATAAAAGATAAACCTATAAAAATGAATACAATGAAACATAAAGATGGCCTCCGGTATAACAGGATCTGCTATTCGTCAATGAAATCACCAATTTTGTCAAAGCTTTCTGACCCTTATAATCTCATGACAGTATAAATAACCATTCAATACACAGGTTTGCCGGTTATAATTTCCGGTTGATCAAATTGGATGTATAGCACCTCGATTAATCACTAATTTTGATAATAGAATTGTGCAACCCAAAGCCATGAATTCAAGTATAAGTAGTATTAAAGGAAAAAATTGAGACACATGAAAAAATCTTTTTTACAATTTGGAATAGCAGTTCTGCTTACTGCATTTTTTCTCACCTTAAGCGGGACGGTAAATGGCCAGACATGCCCAACAGGCATGATCGGCTATTGGAAAATGTCGGAGAATTCCGGACCCACCTATGATGACTTCTACGGAAATCATGATGCCATTTCACCCACCGTATCACCTTCGCAAACTGCGGGAGCAAGCGGAAGAGGGCAATTGTTTAATATGAGTGCAGGGACCTACCTGACCATTCCGGACGATGCTGCATTTGACTGGGCATCCACTTCAAGCTATACCATTGAATTGTGGGTTAAATATGCCGGGACTGGAGGCACAGAGGTGTTCATATCCCGTGACGATCGACCCTACTCCAACATGTCCTGGTATATCGGGGCTAACTCTTCCGGAAGGATCGAATGGTTCGTGCAGGGATCCAATGGTGTGAACACCATCATTACCACTTCTACATCCTATAACAATAACCAGTGGCACCATATTGTTGCAGTAAGGGATGGAGCAGCGAACAGGAATTATCTGTATGTGGATGGAGTTTCGCAGTGGGCAGGAGGAAAATCGTTCTCCGGTTTTGGAACCCTGGCTTCTTCCAATCCCATTGTAATGGGTGCTTTGGTGTATCAAACCAATCCCGATTTTTTTATGACCGGTACCCTGGACGAAGTGGCTATCTACAGCAGAACACTTGATCTTGCTACAGAGATAGTGGTCCATTACAATAACATCGACCAGTACCAGATTGGCTATTGTGACGGCGACGATCCGATGTTCTTATCGGAACCTGTGACTACGGCTCAAGTGGGTCAGCTCTACACCTACGATGTGGATGCTTCAGGAAATTCAAAACCGACCTATTCTTTGATAGTAAGTCCATCTGGAATGACCATTGACAGCAATACAGGGATGATTTCCTGGACTCCAGTATCCATGTCTGCCAACGGTCACGTGGTAGTGAGGGCCACCAATAACAAGGGAAGTGTGGATCAAGATTTTATTATTTACCTGGCATCCAGTCCTGATTGCGGTTCCGATAGGATTGCCTACTGGGATTTCAACCAACCACCGCCTGCCGGGTATGTGGATGTCACCGGTAGCATGTGGACCCTTCAGGGAGCAGCACCTACCTCTACCCCGGGGAAAGTTGGAAACGCCCTCTCATTTAATGGAATAAGTGACAGCCTGAACTTGCATGATGATGTCGGCGGTGAGATTTTCTTTGATTTCAACGTTCCCGGCTCATTCACATTTGAACTCTGGATGAAATCAAGTGCTTCGCCATCCAACCTGATGGTTCTCGTGGGAAGGGATGAAGATGAAAATAGCTCTCACTACTGGTTAGGAGTCTATCCAAACGGGAATGTGGCCTTTTTCCTAAGGGATTATCCCTATCAGGCAAAGCATGGAGTAGATCCCAATGTTTTAGAGATCCAGGATGCTGGTACTGTTGATGTGCTGGATGGAGCATGGCACCACATAGCGGCCACATATGATGATAATACGGGTACGATGAGGCTCTATATTGACAAAAATATGGTTGCTGAAGGATTTCAATCTTTCCTCAATTTTGGAGGTAATGAACCTCTGAATGTAGGAATGCTGGAAATCCCGGGAAGTGTGGATAAATATTGGTATCAGGGTATTATTGATGAGTTCTCAATTCACGGTGCTGCTCTCTCTCAATCTCAGGTCGATCAGAGCTATGACAATGCGATGGCCGGGAAGAGTGCTTGCGTATATAATTATGCACCTGCCATCCTCTCCACTCCTGACTCTGTGGTTGTTCAGGGATCACTATTCTCTTATGAACTGGTGTCCACAGACATTAATCCGGATGATGTATTGAGTATTTCTGTAATAAGTGCTCCGGCATGGCTGGATGGATTCTCTTATACACCAGGTGATTCCACTGCAGTGATCAGCGGAACTCCGGGCAATGACGATGTGGGCATGCATTCAGTAACCATGAGGGTAAGCGATCAGCAGGCGTATGTGGATCAGACCTTCCAGGTGAGGGTGGCCAATTTCAATGATGCACCCTACTTCACTTCAACACCAGTGACTTCTGTAGCCCAGAACGATACCTATACTTATACGGCGCTGGCTACCGATCCGGATGGAGACAACCTGACCTACTCGGCTCCGGTAAAACCGGCTTGGCTCACTTTTGACGCAGGCACACGGGAATTAAGCGGTGTTCCTTCCAATGATGATGTGGGACCAAATAACATAACCCTCAGGGTCTCTGATGGAGAACTGACAGACGATCAGGAATTTGTGATTACCGTCAGCAATGTAAATGATGCTCCTGCATTTACTTCGGTTCCTGTTACACAGGTTAACCAAAACTCTGAGTACAGTTATACGGTAGCTGCAGATGATCCGGATGGTGATGTGCTGATCTATTCAGCCGTACAAAAACCCGCCTGGCTCAATTTCAATCAGGTGTCCAGAGTACTGAGCGGTACACCCGGAGGTAATGATGTAGGTTTCCATAATGTGACACTCAGAGTCACAGACGGACAGGAAGAGGCAGACCAGGTATTTCAGATAGAGGTGATTGATGTCAACGATGCACCTGAGTTTACATCCACACCGCCTGTGACGGTAGATCAGGATGCGAACTACTCCTATACGGTCCTGGCCACTGATGCCGACGGAGATGGCATTACTTATTCTGCTCCCCAGATTCCGTCTTGGTTATCATTTAATCCTGCAAGTCGAGTATTGAGTGGAAGACCTACCAATGATGATGTGGGTTTCCATGATGTAACCCTGCGGATTTCTGACGGACAACTGGAAACGGATCAGGCTTTTCAGGTGATTGTAAACAACGTAAATGACCTGCCGGTAATCACCTCAGATCCGGTTACCATAGCCAAAGCCGGCCAGCCTTATCTGTATCAAATCAATGTTTCAGATCCCGATCCGGGCGATGTGCTGACTTTTATTGCTGAGAATGTACCCGATTGGCTCTCGCTCACTCCAGCATCCACTACAGCTATACTTAATGGTACGCCAGGTATGGAGCATGTGGGAACCCATGCGGTAATTATAAAAGTGAGTGATGGAACCGGAGATGCGGCACAGGGCTTCTCAATCAATGTACAGGATCCTACCGGTATTAATGATGCCGATAATCTGGTGAATCGGATCTATCCGAATCCGGCATCCGATGAGGTACATTTCGAATTTGCCGAAATGGGAGATATTCTTCTGAAGATAGTAGATGTGAAGGGTTCAGTGATGAAAGTAGTTCAGATGAAAAACACGGATCGGTTCACATTAGACATCTCTGATTTGTCCAGTGATATCTATTTCTATACAGTAACCATCGATGAGAAAACCAGCGTTGGAAAACTGATCAAGGAATAGGTGTCAAAGGAATAAATTGTTTTGATCAATAAAAAAATAGAGACTATCCAACAGCAATCTGCAGTATTGCTTTGGATAGTCTCTTTCTCATGATAACTTAGTTTTTGGATGAAGATTCTGTGTGCGATCATTATTAGTTTTGGATTGCTTTTGGGTATAAATGCCCAGACCGTCCGAATCATGCCTCTGGGGAATTCGATCACTTACGATGAGAATAGCCTGGACGGATCTAATCCTAGACCGGATGGTAACAGGATCTCATACAGGTTCAAGCTCTATAACCTGCTCAATGATGAGGGACATGATTTCGATTTTGTGGGCAGTGAGGATTGCGGGATAAACTACTTCGGGGATCCTGAGTTGGACGACAATGCCGGATTTCCCGGTATTGAAACCTGGCAGCTTTCTAACCTGATAAATACGGGTTATAATGCAGTCAAGGGGCAGTATGAAACTTCAGGTCCTTATCTTAATTACCATCCTGCAGATATCATTCTCCTTCATATAGGTACCAATGATTTAATAGAAAGTGCATATCAGGTAGAGGACCTTCTGGATAAAATCCGCAAATATGACAGTGATGTCTATATTCTGGTTGCAAAGATTGTTAACAGGAGAACTTTTCATCCTTCCACGACCACATTCAATAACAATGTAGCCCAGATGGTATTCAACAGGCATGATCCGAACATCCTCATGGTGAACATTGAAACAGGAGCGGGGATAAACTATTCCACCGATATGATCGATAACCTGCACCCGAACCAGGCTGGATATGATAAGATGGGTGTTAAGTGGTTTGAAGCCATTATGAGCCTGAATCAGGCACCGGTAATCTCAACGATTACTGAACAGTTCACTTCCCGTGGTAATGATTTTGCACCCATAGCTTTAGACGATTACGTAGTAGATGGTGATGACCCGGATCATCAGCTTACCTGGACATTTACCCGGAAGTTAGGTTCGCAGCTGAATGTATTTATTGACGGGAACAGGAATTTGATGGTTTCTCCCAATGGGGACTGGTACGGCAGTGAGATCCTTACACTGAAGGTGGAAGATACGGGAAGCGGGGCTTTCCCTGCTTCGCAAACCAAAGAGGTCCTCTTTACGGTGGAGAAGGGTAATGACGCTCCGGTGATAGAGTCAAATCCCGGAACTGTAACCAACCAGGGCGAAAACTATAGCTATACCATTCAGGCTTATGATACAGATGGCGACTCGATGACTTTCTCAGCGATACAAAAGCCTTCATTTCTGAGTTTTAACGGAGTAACCCATCAACTTAGCGGAATACCTTCAAACGACCATGTGGGTTTTCATAATATAACCCTGAGGGTTTCCGACGGTAAGGAGTACACAGACCAGTCTTATCAACTGGAGGTGCTCAATGTGAATGATCCCCCGCTATTTGTATCCATACCCCAGTTGGAAGTGGACCAGGGAACCCTTTATTCTTATGTGATTTACGTGAATGATCCGGATGATGATTCCCTTACCTATTCAGCTGAGTCTATTCCGGATTGGCTCTATTTCAATGAAGTGACCCGGGTATTAAGCGGAACTCCCGATTTTTTCCAGGTTGGAGTACATGACATCATACTTAAAGCGAACGATGGGACGGCAGATGCCACACAGGAATACCAGCTCACGGTGCTCAGCACCAATGACCCCCCGGAGTTTATTTCTGCAGCAGTCACTGAGGTGAATGAAGATGGAAGTTATTACTACAATGTAATTGCCACTGACAACAACGGTGATGCATTGACCTACTCAGCACCCACGATTCCCGATTGGCTCACCTTTGATCCGGCGAACCGCACCCTTCAAGGACAACCTGAAAATGGTGACGTGGGTGTCCATGATGTGATCATCAGGGTTTCTGATAGCTTCGTGGAGACAGATCAGAATTTTAGTCTGACCGTTTTCAACGTAAATGACGCCCCCAGTTTCACTTCCGAACCCTTGTTGGAGGTTCACGCTTCAGAATCCTACATATACAGGGTAGAAGTAGCGGATGTTGATCAGGAGGACCAGTTAACCATAACGGCAGTCACCAAACCCGACTGGCTTACTCTCGCCAGTGGAACAAATGATGCCTTGTTATACGGAACTCCCACCACAAGTCATATCGGCTCTCATGCAATTATCATTCAGGTAAGCGACGGTATCGAGGAGGTTATGCAAGGGTATACCTTAAAAGTTAACAATCCTACGGCCATTGAGGACATTGACATGAATGCTGATGTGGACGTATATCCCAATCCAGCTGACCTTATTATCAATTTCAGAATGGATAAACCCGGTGATATGACCCTGTATATCTATAATGCTGTGGGGATATTGAAAAAAGCCGTTACATCTGATTTTGAGGAAAAGCTTGAGGTAAACATCTCTGATCTTGAGAGAGGAATCTACTTATATAAAGCGATTATTGACGGACAAACAATGACCGGAAGGTTCATTAAAAAATGATGGATAGACTGATAAATCTCTCTCTTAATGTTATTTAACTCTTTTGAATTTCTCGTTTTCTTTCCGATTGTAGTAGCTGCTTATTTTGCAATTCCCAATCGGTACAGGTGGATATTGCTGCTACTGGCAAGCTACTATTTTTACATGTGCTGGAATTACAAGTACATTGTTCTGATCATGGTATCCACTGTGGTGGATTACATCTCTGGCATACTGCTTCACAAAACAGAACGGAAAGGGATCAGAAAGCTGCTGCTTCTGGGCAGTCTTTGCACCAACCTGGGACTTTTATTCTTCTTTAAGTATTTTAATTTTTTCGGGGAAACCGTCAACACGATCTTCGATAAATTTAACATATTTTATGACGTTCCGGCATACGATTTCCTCCTTCCGGTAGGAATATCATTCTATACATTTCAAACCTTAAGTTATACGATCGATATCTACAGAGGAAAGCAGGAGCCTGAATATCACTTTGGCCGCTTCGCCCTATTTGTATCGTTCTTCCCGCAGCTGGTTGCCGGACCCATTGAGCGTTCGGTTAACCTGCTACCCCAGTTCAAAAAAGAGGTGCATTTCAACTATGAACGGATCAAGAACGGTATCCTACTCATGGGGTGGGGTTTCTTTAAGAAGATTGTGATTGCCGACAGGTTATCGGAATATGTAAATCTGGTCTACAATAATCCCACCGAATTTGAAGGAATACAAAACATAGTAGCCACCTTCTTCTTCTCATTTCAGATCTATTGTGATTTCTCAGGATATTCCGATATAGCCATTGGTGCGGCTGCAGTTCTTGGTTATCGGCTGATGACTAACTTCCGCAGGCCCTATTTTGCTATGAATATCAGGGAGTTCTGGCAGAGATGGCACATTTCATTATCCACCTGGTTTCGGGATTATGTCTATATCTCGCTGGGTGGGAACCGGGTGGTCAAATGGCGTTGGTACTATAACCTCTTTATCACTTTCCTGGTAAGTGGACTCTGGCATGGAGCTGAGTGGACCTTTGTGATCTGGGGAGCCATTCATGGAGCCTACCTGGTATTTGCCATTGTGACACAGAAACTTCGTGATCAGATCAACCAGTCCATCGGGATAACCAGGATCCCCTGGCTTTATAAATTGGTGCAGGTACTGATTACGTTTGTCCTGGCTTATATCGCCTGGATCTTTTTCAGGGCTAACAATGTAAGTGAAGCATATTATATCCTTAAGAACCACTTTGTGTTTGGGGGGGACCAGGCAGTAAACTTATTTAGTAATCCGGCTGACTTCGCCATTTCATTTATTCTGATCGCGGTTCTGCTGGTATTTGATTTCCTTGAGGAGCGGTTCGAATTTTCAACTAGTTTGAAGTTGCTCCCACGATATCAAAAATGGGCTTTGTTGGCCGTTTTTGTACTGGCGATAATGGTTTTTGCAGTGTGGAATGAAACAGATTTCCTCTATTTCCAATTCTGATGAGTCTTTGACATGAACGAAAAAGTACTGAAATATTTGATCTACATCTGGGGGGCAATCAGTCTCTATGCTTTCATTGCCATCAGATATGAGCCACTTTTTAACGGTGTACTAAAAGAGGACGTGGTTGAGGGGTACTGGGATAAGACGAAATACGGGGAGTTGTACTATTTCAATATGATCCGGCATTTCAGGGAAGAAGGATTACCTCCGGCTACGTTGAAGTTCGAAGACTCTGAAAAACAGGCATCGGTCGAAGAGTGTGAGATCCTTGTGTTTGGGGATAGCTTTTTTGAGTTTTCCAGACATAAACAATTTCCGGAAAAGCTATCTGAAGAGTTCTCCAGGAAAGTACATTATGTGAATAATGATTATCCTCTGGAGTATTTGGCGAACAACGGATACAACGACACATCTACTCCAAAGCTGGTATTATTCGAGCGGACCGAGAGGTACATTCCCGTGGCATTTGAATCGCCACATCTGAACAAAGAGGTCGAGGTAGTGGAAAATAGTAGTGTATTTCAGCCTCTCATTTACGCAAAGGATAAGTTGTTTTACAAAAGCAGTGAGGAGTTATACGATGCCATGTTGAAAAGGAGCTACCTTTCTACTGATCTATACTCGTATCTTGTGACTCTGAAATTTGACCTGTATGGTAATATTTCGAGTAAGACCCCGGCCTATTTGAAAGATGGTTCGAATTCCTGGCTCTTCTATCATGACCAGGTGAATGGGGCAAAAACCAGTTTTTACTATCAACACACCGAAGAGCAAATTGACAGTATTTGTGACCATATGGCAGATCTGGCTCAGCAGCTATTGGACCAATTTAATATGCACCTGCTTTTTCTTCCTTTGCCGGCCAAATATACCCTATATCATCATTTAATCAATGAAGATCCCTATAATGAGCTGCTCCCACGCCTTTATGAAGGACTTGACAGGAGGGGTGTTAAATATGTCAGGGTATTCGATGATTTCAGGAATAGCGATACGTTACTTTTTTACAGAACTGACAGCCATTGGAATCAGAGAGGGATAGACATTGCTTACAACAAGACACTACAGTTCATAAAAAATGATTCTGTACTTCACTCTTTTCTTTAATTTGAACAGAAATAAAAATGATAAGCATACAGGATCAACCCTTAGTAAGTGTAGTCATCCCGGTTTATAACGGAGGAGAATACTTTGAGAAATGCCTGGAGGGAGTACTCAACCAGACTTACCAGAACTGGGAGTGTATTGTTAATAACAACCACAGCACTGACGATACATTAGAGGTGGCTAATGGATTTGCTGCCAGGGATAGCCGTTTCAGGGTGTTTAATAATGAGGATTTCCTCAAGATGGTAGATAACTGGAATATGGCTTGCAGCAGGATTAGTGAGGAATCGGCCTATTTGAAGGTATTGGGTGCAGATGACTGGCTCTTCCCGGAAAGCCTGGAAAAAATGGTAGATGTGATGGTCAGTAATCCCAGTGTGGGGCTCTGTTCCTCTTACAGGCTTAACGACCGGATTGTGGACATGGACGGATTAGACATCTGGGATGGTAATGTGTATGATGGAAAAGAGATGCTTCATCGGCAACTTACGCGAAACATGGATGTTTCCGGTTCCAATACCACCATTCTTTTCGCCATAGAACACATGAGGAAAATTCCCAGGTTTCCGGTTGTATTTGACGAAGAAGCCTATCATGAAGATACAGAGCTGGTCTATGAAATGATGAATGTTGCCGATGTAGGTTTTGTGTTTCAAGTCCTGAGCTATACCCGCAGGCATGAAAAGGCAGCTACCACTACCGAGGTATTCAGGTTTAATACTTTGTTGCAACTGAATGAAAAAGTGCTCTGGCAATACAAGAGAGAAAATAAGGAACTGAATAAACGCTACCGTGCAGTGCGGCTGCAGTATGCCTCTTTCCTCTTCTTCAGGAGGCTTAAACTGGATCGGGATACCATTAGATGGCACAAAAAGTATATCGTACGAAAGTTCAAGGGGGGTGAGTATCTATTGGGAATCCTCATTTATAATAAGACCACTCAGCTGGCCATCAGGATAACACATAAAATTGGAAATGTATTTCGAACGAATTAGGACAGGACAACATGGGGTTTAAGGAGAAGTTTTTAAAGAATGTGGCGGTTTTTGGTGGGTACAGTTATTTATCCTGGTTCTTCGATTCCCTCGTTTCGACCATAATCCTTTCTCGCTTTCTGGGACCTGAAGAGTATGGCTTCGTGGCGCTGATCTATGTGTTCAGCGGATTTATCATGCTATTTGCCAATACAGGTCTTTCGTATGCAGTAATAAGAAGTGATTATGGGTCGAAGTACCAGAAAGTGGTTTTTAACTTATCCATTTGGATAGGAGTGATTCTGGCAGTGGCTTTGTGGTTATTAGCCTACCCAATCACACTGATTTACGGGAATGAGGATCTTTTTTGGCCAACTATAGTCATCTCAGTGCAGTTCATCACCAATTCAATAACAATTGTACCCAGAGCAATTCTTGAGAAGAGATTTGAATTCAAGTATGTGGGATTCACAAATTTTATTGTGGTTGTAACTACCATTGCGGCTATGATTGTCATGGCAGTGTTAGGATGCTCATACTGGTCATTGATTGTCCCAATTGTTCTCCAACCCATTTTAAGGTATGTAATGCTGGAAAGGAAGGTGAAGTTCGGCATTCACATTTACGGATGGAGGATGACAAAGTTTGGTTACAGAAAGATCAGGAGTCTTATGGAGAGCATATCCATCTTCAACGCCATCAACTATTTTGCCAGGAACGCCGATAACTTTACGGTAGGTAAATTCTATGGAGAAGCAAGTCTGGGTTTGTACGACCGTGCCTACAAGTTCCTGTACATGGCCAGGCGTCTGATCAATACTGTGCTGGGCCCCGTTTTGTTCCCCAGTCTGAATGATGCAAGGAAAAAGGGAGAGGATTACCGGTCCCATTTCCTGGATATTATTGGTATGGTAAATTTCATCAATTTGGCTATAGCGGTTCCGCTCATCCTTCTGGCCAAACCCATTACCATTGTTTTATGGGGTCAGGATTGGGTTGGAGTGGCAGATTTTATGCCTTATATAGGTGCCATTATTCCTCTGCAGACCATGGCGATTGCGGCCATGGACCTGTATATGATTGAGAAGAACGAAAAAGCGTACCTGACACTGGGAATTCCTTTATCTCTGATCCTGGTGGTGGGGATCGTGGTTGGAGCTTTCTTTTCTGCCTTGCACATACTAAGGTTCTATGCATTGGCTTTCGTATTGATACAGACCCCGGTAAGTCTCTATTTCGGACATTATAAGATCCTGAAGTTCACAGGAAGGCAGATAATCAAATTCTGGGTTCCCAAAGTACTATTGACCGCTGGATTGGTCTTCTCCATCTGGTTTGGCAATTCAGTGATTACTTCCCTGGTTCTTTTACTATTCTTCTTTGACACTATTATCTATCAGGGAAAGGACCTGGTGAAGATATATTACTTGCTAAAAAATAAACTCCTTAACAAATCGGTGGCCTAGATGCTAATCAGCCCTGTCAGATATGTTTAAGAACTTAGATCGGTTTATAGGAAATGCGGTGACACTGTTTGCTGTTGTTGCCTATTTTGAGCTGTTCAAGTTCACAATGATCCCTTTCTCCCTCAGGACTCTTTCCCAATTAGCTGTATGCGGATTAATGATAGTGCTGATCATCCTCAAACTGATATACCAGCCTGAGAAATTGGTAAGGATGAATTTCGGACGAGTGATTTTCATTATGATTATTGGGGTCATACCCAGTTATCTTATTGCAGATACCTATCATAATCAGTCCTTTGTTATCTCAATATTTGCGAGCCGCATCATCTGGTTCTATGTATTGTACTTCTTCGTTCATGTATACAAGGTTTCGATAAAGTTTATCATCCAGATTATTCTGTATATCGGACTTTTTGCAGTGGTCCTCTATTACATTCAGTATGCTCGCTATCCAAATATTTTCCTCGACATCAATATGCTCGAAGGCCGGGGGACTATTCGGTTATTTGTTTATGGGATGCTTTGCACCCAGGTCGCCTACTTCTATTTTCTGAATCGCTTTTTTGAAAGGAACACTATGATCGATCTGATCTTAGCACTTGTTTCATTAAGCATTTTTGTACTGCAAGGTACTCGTCAACTGCTGTTTGCTGCGGCCCTTCTTACACTTATCAATCTCTTCTTCTCACGCAGGGTGAAAGGAAGAGTGGTGAAGATCGGAGTAGTAACACTTGCTTCTTTGGCAGTCTTCATGATATTCCGGGAGATTTTCCTCGAGCTTACAAAAGTCTCTTCTTCTCAGATGGGCGATCTTACGGGTGGGGTCAGGATAAAAGCGTCTAGATTTTTCCTGACCAGTTTCCAGCCTTCCGGGTGGTCATATCTGTTTGGAAATGGAGTTGCAGGATCAGGTAGTATGTATAGCAGCAGGATGAGTTTGTATGCTTTTAAATATGGATTTTACCTTTCCGATATAGGAGTCATCGGGGATTATATCAAGTATGGAATTGTGTTTGTGCTGGCAGGTTTATACATGCTGGCTAAATCTATCCTGTTTAAAGTGAGTCCTGAATACCGCTATTTGAAATATTATATTGTTATGCAATGTTTTACGTTAGTCACCGGATACGGGATCCTGGGAGGAGTGGACGTAGTCCTACTGCTTATTCTCTACGTATTCGATGTGGACCGTGCAAACTATACCTCTTCCAACTCCCTGGAAGAGACCGGATCTAAAACCATAAATCATAAAAATGAGCAAACCAACAGTATCCATTATCATCCCCACCTACAATAGGGATAAACTGATTCTAAAGGCGCTGGAAAGTATATTTTCCCAGACTTTTCAGGATTATGAAGTTCTGATTATAGATGATGCATCTACAGACAATACAGAGCAGGTTATCAGAGAGTTAGAACATCCGAAAGTTAGGTATTACAAGCTTGATCAGAACAGCGGACAATGTGTTGCCAGGAACTTTGGCGCCAAAAGAGCAACTGGTGATTATCTGGCTTTTCTTGACTCTGACGATGAGTGGCTCCCTCAAAAACTCGAACTGCAAATAAGCCTTTTTAGTGAGGGATCTGACCGCCTGGGAGCTGTGTATGGGTATACCTATCAGAAAGATGTTATTAAGAATGAAACTGTACTCAGTGACAGTGGTTTTTTCAGAGGAGATATCCATGAAAAAGTATTGTCTGGTTTTTGTCCCCCGACCCCTTCTCTCTTCGTTGTAAAGCGGAGTGTTTATGAAAGTGTTCAGGGATTTGATGAGTCTTTGGTCACTTTTGTGGATCTCGATCTTTGGCTCAGAATTTCTGAACATCATGATTTTGACTATGTGGAGGCCCCTGTTATTATAAAATATGAACATATTGGGGACCAGTATATCAATAACTTTGAAAAGAGATACAAGGGTTATCACCTGTTTATCTCTAAATGGCGCGATTATCTGATTCGTAAAACCGGAAAGGGAGGTTTTATGGATTTTAGTCGCAGTGTAGCCAATAAACTGGTATTCCCGCTCATTGATCATCCCCCGGCAAATTTGCGTAAGAAAAGTTTCAGCCTTATCAGGTTGCTCATCCGGGTCAGGTCAATCAGAATAAGATTTTATTTCAAATTGCTATTGATACTCTTGTTTGGTCCGCAAATAATCTACAGAATCAGGAAAATCAGAGGGTAGGAATCGATCATGAGATTTGCCATATTATTACCGGTATTTAACCACCTGGAGTATACCAGGGTCACTTTAGAAGAGCTATATGATCTTACACGAGAGATAGAGGATCACAGGATTGATATTGTCCTGATAGATGACGGATCCACAGATGGTACCTCCGACTGGGTAAAACAACATTACCCCGATGTAATTATTTTATCCGGTGATGGCAATTTGTGGTGGAGTGGCGCTATCAACTTGGGGGCCAGGCATTCCATAGAAGTTCTCAATGCTGATTATCTCCTACTGTGGAACAATGATATTGGGATAGACAGGCAATACTTTCACAACCTTTTCGAGATCCTGGCAGATATTGAAGATCCCGTGGTCATCGGCTCAAAGATCTATATCAGAGGTGAATCAGATCTGGTTTGGTCTGCAGGGGGCTATTTCAATCCGAGAAACGGGCAGTCAGGGATGCACGGCTATTTTGAGAAAGACACAGATGAGCTAAACAAGATAAGGGAGGTGGATCTGCTAACCGGGATGGGTACTATAGTTCCCGCCAAAGTAGTAGAGAGTATTGGATTCTGGGATCAGGAAAATTTCCCTCAGTATCATGGGGATAGTGACTTTACCTACAGAGCGAAACTGGCCGGGTATAGCGTAAGAGTATATCCTCAATTGAGGATGTATAATGATGTAGATAACTCGGGGATTGAGCATGAAGGGAGCTTCAGAAATCTGATCCGGTTGTTTTCAGATATCAGATCTAAAAGTAATCTGAAGAAGAACCTGAAATGGTACCGGCTATATGCGAAATCTCCAAGAGCATATCTGCCTTTGATCTGGTTATATTTGAAGATCATCGGAGGGTTTATCAAATGGAAAATCATAAGGTTGTTTACACCAACAAAAAGGGAAACTGCCTAGCATGAAAAAGGCCTATTTATATCCAGTATCAACCTTCTATAAGTCCACTCCTAACCAATACCTGGAGGAGTTCATGGATAATATGGGGAGCGGTGTACATTTCCTGAACAGGGATTATCCATCAGACAGGGGGATACTTGATCTTTGGAAATATATAAGTAAGATCGATGTTATTTTTTTAAACTGGATAGAAGATCTGCCCGACAAAAAAGGAGGTGTATTACAGTCCCTCTTTTTCATACTCATGACATGGATCATGAAGGTGAGAAAGACCACGATTATTTGGGTGATGCATAATAAAGAGTCCCATTATGATACTAACCGTGTGCTGAAAGATATGCTGTTTCGGTTTGTACAACGAAAAAGTGATTATATTATCACTCATTCAAGAGAAGGGCTACATATTCTTGATAATAATGGAGTTAACTCCAAGAAAAAGGCTAGGTATTATCCACACCCTCTGGTGGAAAAATCGATTCCTTCATCTGATCAGCAGGTAGCAGATATTTTGATCTGGGGCTCTATCATACCTTATAAGGGTATTGACAAATTCCTTGACTTTCTATATACAAACAATCTGGAAAAGAAATACAACATTGTCATAGCAGGAAAGGTTTCTCCACCGGAGTATGAAGCGACCATAAAGCGCTTTCTGAATGATCACATCCAGCTGGACAATAGATATGTACCGGATGAAGTTATTGCACAATACATGGCTGAAATCAGGGTGGTTCTCTTTACTTATGATGGAGGCAGTGTGTTAAGTTCCGGAGCTCTTATGGATTCCTTGTCAACGGGTGTAAATATTCTGGCTCCTCACGTGGGAGCTTTTAAAGATGCCCAGGAGGAGGGGCTGATTGCCACTTATCGATCCTTCGAAGAGCTCATTGAGTTGTTGGATAAGGATGATCTCTTTCCTGAAAACAGGAGGGAGCTTATTCGGCAATTCATCGGGGAGAACAATTGGGAGCAGTTTTCTATGAAGGTAACACATTGGATCTTTGAAGGAGGGTGAGATGAAGTTTCTAGTCAATACATTCACTCATTGGGATGAACCCCCCAGGGCACGTCACCAGGTGGCTCAGGCCCTGGCAAAGAATCACAAAGTAGTATTTGTCGCAGCCAATAAAGTGGGCTTGCCTGAGATAAGCAGCCTGGAGGTCCGGGAAAATCTGACAGTAGTTCAGCCCAGGTTCATCCTGGGCAATAAACTCAGGTACCGGTTACCAATGGTGAATGAGATGTATCAGAACTGGTTATTTAAATCTCTGAAAAAGAAATATGGAGATATCACGGTGATTAACTTTGATTTCACTGCCACACGTATCAACCGGTTTTTTAATGATGTGATCTTTTACTATAACGACAATCTTGCAGCTATCAGCAAACGTTTGAATCCGGGTATCATTGCCAGGTACCATGCCAAAGCTGAAGCAAAAGTGGCTTCATCTGCCAGGTTCTGTGTTTCCGTAACTCCTTTGCTCAAAGAAAAACTGGAGGCATTTAATCCACGTTCGTATGAGATTCCGTTAGGGGGACCAGATATTGATGAGTTTAAGATTCATGTGAGAGAATCTGTCAGGAACGGAAGTCCCATCCGGGTTGGACTGGTTGGATTTATCAGCCACTACAGCATTTCATCTGATATTGTGAATTATGTGCTTAAGCAGGAGCACATGGAACTTGTGGTAGTTGGGCCTGTGGAGGATTCATTTCTGGATAAGTTAAATCACCGGGAGAGAATGAAGATGAAAGGAACCCTTACCGGTGTGGAGCTTTTCCATGAGATCAATCAATTTGATGTGGCCATAGCGCCTTACTGTGAGGCTATCACCAAAGATGACTCTGTTGGAGTGGGTACCGGGAGTAAAATGTACCAGTACCTGGCTCTTGGGAAACCGGTGGTGATCTCCAATATGGTGGGGCTTAAACAAGTTGTTTTGCCCGAGAAATTTTTATACATAGCAGATAAGGATGAAGAGTTTCCTTACCTGATTGAGCAGGCACATGGGGAGAATACGGAGGAGGTCATCAAAGCCAGAGCCCGGTTTGCCTGTGAAAACACCTGGGAAAAGCGAATGGAAAAACTAGTTGACCTTATAAAACACCCATAACATAAAAAAATAAATAGCATATTAAGATGAAGCAGCTCATTCAGAATTTTAAAACCGGCGAATTATATGTAGATGAATTGCCCGTACCCGCCCTCACTAAAGGTTTTGTGCTGGTTGGCAACCGCTATTCGCTGATCAGTGCCGGCACTGAAAAGACTACTGTTAGCACAGCACAAGCCAGTCTGATCGGAAAGGCCAAGAAACGACCCGACCTGGTGAAGCAGGTACTGCAGAATTATAAGAAAGAGGGTTTTAAGGCTACTCTTGAAAAGGTGAAGACCAAACTGGACTCTTTGAAGGCACTTGGTTACAGCAGTGCAGGTGTCGTTCTGGCCTCTATGGATGATTCGCAAAAATTTCAACCCGGTGACCTGGTGGCCTGTGCAGGACTGGGTTATGCATCCCATGCTGAGGTAGTTGCTGTTCCGCAAAACCTGGTTGCTAAGGTCCCGGAGGGAGTCGACCTCACTGATGCCAGCTATACTACTGTGGGGGCAATTGCTCTGCAAGGTGTTCGACAGGCCGATCCTAAGCTGGGGGACAACGTTTGCGTGATTGGGCTGGGACTATTGGGTCAGATCACAGCCCAGATTTTAAGGGCTAATGGTTGTAATGTTTTTGGGATTGATGTATCGGCAGAGATGGTAAAACTGGCCAATACAACTGAGTCGGCTCGGGCCATTTTGCGAAACGATCCGAATATTCTTTCGGCAGCAGAGAACTTTACCAATGGATATGGCTTTGACTCTGTGATTATTACGGCAGCAGGTCAAACCAATGATCCGGTTGAGCTCTCAGGACAGTTACTCAGAAAGAAAGGGGCAGTCATCATAGTAGGTGCAGTGAAGATGGATGTGCCCAGGGATCCCGATTTCTACAGAAAGGAGTTGGAGTTGAAACTCTCATGTTCGTATGGTCCAGGCAGATATGATGTAAAATATGAAGAGGAAGGATTGGATTATCCCTATGGATATGTCAGATGGACTGAACAACGAAATATGGAGGCTTTCCTAAAGCTTATTGCCGACCAAACAGTAAAACTGAAACCTCTGACGACTCACGAATTTGACATTGAAGGGGCTGTTTCGGCTTACGACCTGGTTCTTGGAAAGGTGCGGGAGCCTTTTGTTGGGATCTTGTTAAAGTATCCCGAAATCAAATATGAGAAGAGCGATGTGGTGACAGTACATCCTGTAAAACATGAGAATATCAATATGGGATTTATCGGGGCGGGAAGTTTCGCACAATCCTATCTGATACCCGCAGCTAAAGAGCTGGGATCATTGGATACAGTGGTGACCCGAAATGGGATGAATGCCAAAAACGTGGCAAATAAGTTTGGTTTTGGGAATACTTCCACTGATCCGGATGTAATTCTGAGTAATCCCGATATCAATACGGTGTTTATTGCTACGCAGCACGATACCCATTCCAAATACACCGTTGACTGCCTTAAGAATAAGAAGGCAGTTTTCGTGGAGAAACCCCTGGCCATGGATATGGATGAGCTCCAGGAAGTGATCCAGGTGTACAACGAAGCAGAATCACCCGCTTTGATGGTGGGATTTAACAGGCGTTTTGCCGATATCAGTGTACAGGCCAGAGAGACCCTTCAACATCTGGGTGAACCCCTGGTGATGAATTTCAGAGTGAATGCCGGCTTCATTCCCAAGGACCACTGGACTCAAACCCAGGCAGGCGGTGGAAGGATAGTGGGAGAGATCTGCCATTTCATTGACCTGATGCAATATTTTTGTGATGCGGAGCCGGTAAAGGTTTTCGCCGAGTGTATCGATACAGAGAGTGATAAGATCAAGAATGACGATAACATATCCATCACCGTGAAGTTCAGTGACGGTTCGGTGGGTAACCTGGTCTATACGGCCAACGGGGATAAAGGACTCCCCAAGGAGCGTTTTGAGATCTACGGTGGAGAATCGGTATTTTTAATCGACGATTTCAACAGCGGGGCCTCATACAGGGACAGCAGGGAGAAGAAGATCAAGACTGCAGGCAAAGGGCACAAACAGGAAGTGGAAGAATTTATCGGGGCTCTGGAGAAAGGTCATCCCCTACCTATCTCTTTCCGCTCCATTTGCCTGACTACCCTGACTACCTTTAAGATACAGGAATCGTTAGCTACTGGATTACCGCAATCCATTGACTTATAAGAGAGGAAGTTTGGTGGCAGCTATGACCATGGTAGAGAAAGTGGAAAAGAGCCTTGAACGGCTTATGGTGTGGAGCGAAAAGGAGCAGTTCAAAGGGTGGGATCCCTATGACGGCCTTACCAGCAAAGTATTTCAATCCCTTCCCGGGATTAGAAAGGTGAGATTATTTCGATTGATTTGGATCCAGACCTTCAAAAGAAATCCTTTGAATGTAAGGAGGTTATTTCTGATTCGTAAGGACTATAATCCCAAAGGGCTGGGTTTGTTTCTTAACGGGTATTGCAATTTGTATAAACTGGATCCCCGGGAGGAATACAAAGACCATATCAGATTTCTGGCTGACAAAGTGCTTGAACTGATGTCAGAAGGCTATTCAGGAGCCTGCTGGGGGTACAATTTCGATTGGGAATCCAAAGCTTTTTTTCAGCCCAGGTATACACCCACTATTGTGGCATCTGTGTTTATTGGCTATGCCCTGTTGGATGCATATGAGATCCTGGAGGATGAGAAACTGCTACATACGGCCCTTTCCATTTCCCAGTTTATTCTGAATGACCTTAACCGCACGTATGATGTAGAGGGTGATTTTTCCTTTTCCTATTCCCCGCTGGATCAATCTCAAGTGTATAATGCCACTTTGCTGGGATCCAGGCTTTTGGCCAGGATTCACACCATCACAAAAGATGACTCATTACTGGAGGAAGCCAAGCATTCCATTGATTTTGTGATTAAGAAGCAACAGGATGATGGATCCTGGACCTATAGTCCGTTGCCCTTCCACCAGTGGATAGATAATTTCCATACAGGTTACAATTTGGAGTGTCTTTCCGAATACCAGAAGTATTCGGGCGATACGAGCTATCAAACACATATAGAAAAGGGATTCGACTATTATGTCAACACATTCTTTGAGGCTGATGGCAGGTGTAAGTATTATAATAATTCACTGTACCCCATAGATATTCATGCACCGGCCCAACTGATCATCACTTTGAGTCGACTGAACCTGTTCCGGGAGCATCGTGAACTTGCCGACAGGGTGCTTAACTGGGTGCTTGAGCATATGCAGGATAAGAGCGGATACTTCTATTTCCAGCTTAAGCGGGGGGTGAAGTCGAAGATCCCGTATATGAGATGGGCCCAGGGATGGATGTTCTTCGCCATGAGTGTTTATTTGACAGAAGCGAAGAAATCGTAGATCAAAACACCCTGCTTTGTGGTAACCAAAGGGACTTGTTTACGTATTGTATAGTTATTTAGTAATAAAAATCACAAGTACATGAAAATTTGGTTTGATCTCTCAAATTCTCCACACATCCCTCTTTTTTCATCCATGATCAAAGACCTGATGAAGGAGCATGAGGTGATCATCACTTGCCGACCTCTGGCCAATACCATTGACTTGCTGGACCTGCACGGTTTTACATATACTGTGGTGGGAAAGCATTATGGAGGGAAATTTGCAGCCAAGCTGCTGGGATATCCGGTTCGCGTATGGCAACTCTACAATTTCCTGAGAAAGAAAAAGATCGATATGGCTATTTCACAGAGCACGTTCCATAGTCCCATCACCGCGTGGTTGCTCCGGGTCCCGGTGATCTACATGAATGACAATGAGCATGCCATGGGGAATATCCCCTCATTTGTGTTTGCCACCAAGATCCTGATCCCTGAGTTTCTGGATCCCAAAAAGGCAGAAAAGCAATGGGCAAGACGATCAAAGATACTGCAGTATCCCGGTGTCAAGGAAGCCATTTACCTCTGGAATGCGGATATCACATATGCTGAGACTTCTGAGAAAAAGGTCTATATCAGGCCTGAACCATGGATAGCCCAATATTATAAGGGGGCTTTAAACTTCATGGATGATATGATCCTTTACTTAAAGGATAAAGTAGAGGTCGTCTTACTGCCACGAGGAAATGAACAGGCCAAGCATTATGAACAGGAAAAGTTCAGCGGGGTAGTGGTACAGAGCAAAGCATTGAGCCTGGAGGAGATCGCGGGAAAATGCAGGCTATTTATCGGGGCAGGAGGTACAATGACCAGGGAAATGGCCGTACTCGGGATCCCCACCATTTCTGTATACCAGGATGAACTGTTGGATGTGGATACATATCTGCTTGAGAATAATATGATGGAGCATATGCCGGATCTGACAGGAGTGGAGGCCATGAAATATCTGGAGAGTTGTGAGCAGAAAGATGCGAATGATCTGCTACTAAAAAAAGGAGAAGAAACGTATCATCTTATCAAGAAGATGCTGATCACAAAGTTGTCAAACTGAAAAGAACGAGACGATGAAAGAGATTCGAATGGTAGATTTGCATGCACAGTACCTTCATATCAAAGGGGAGGTAGATGATGCCATACAGCGTGTAATAGATTCTACCGCTTTCATAAAAGGAAAGGATGTGGCTAACTTCCAGGATGAGTTATCGGCCTATATGGGTGTGAAGCACACCATTGCATGTGGTAATGGTACCGATGCACTACAGGTGGCTATGATGGCCCTGGAACTCAATCCGGGAGATGAGGTGATTACTACACCCTTCACATTTATTTCTACCATAGAAGTGATTAAACTATTGGGGCTGACTCCTTTACTGGTGGATGTAAGAGAGGATACCTTTAACCTTGATCCTGCTATGTTAGAGCAGGCTATTACTGAAAAGACCAGGGCTATTGTACCGGTCCACCTGTTTGGACAGTGTGCAGAGATGGAATCCATTCTGAGCATTGCAAAGAAGCATAACCTCTTTGTGATTGAGGATAACGCCCAGGCCATTGGAGCCGATTATACCTTCCCCGATGGTAAAGTACAAAAGGCGGGGACCCTTGGAGATATAGGGACTACCTCTTTCTTTCCCTCAAAAAACCTGGGTTGCTACGGGGATGGAGGAGCACTGTTTACCCATGACGATACACTGGGGGAGAAATTGAAAGCCCTGGTGAATCATGGAATGAAGCAAAGATATTATTATGAATATATAGGGGTGAATTCACGGCTTGATACCGTTCAGGCAGCCATACTCAGGGTGAAGCTGAAGCAGCTTGAGGGATATCATCATGCAAGGCAAAGAGCAGCTGCCTATTATGATGAAGCCCTGGCTGGCATTAACGAAGTGAACATCCCGGTCCGTTCATCCTTCTCCACCCATGTATTTCATCAGTATACACTGCAGGTGCCCGCTCAATCACGGGATGAATTGAAAGCGTGGTTGCAGGACAAAGGGATTCCTGCCATGATCTACTATCCGGTGCCATTACATGTTCAGCACGCATATACAGATCTTGGATACCGGAAAGGGGATATGCCGGTGGCAGAGAAACTATCAACCAGGGTGCTGTCGCTTCCCATGCATACTGAGCTTAATGAAGAGCAACTGACATATATTACCGATCAAATCCAGGCATTTTTTAATTGAAAGATATGAAGCACTATTTTGCACACGAAACAGCAGTAATTGATGAGGAAGTTCAGATAGGAGCAGGATGCAGGATCTGGCATTTCAGCCATATCATGACCGGGAGTGTAATGGGTGAGAACTGTAACCTGGGACAAAACGTGGTAGTGTCACCTGATGTGGTACTGGGAAGTAATGTAAAGGTCCAGAATAACGTATCCATATATACAGGAGTCATTTGTGAAGATGATGTGTTTCTCGGGCCTTCCATGGTGTTTACCAATGTGATCAATCCACGCAGTGCCATTGTGAGAAAGGAGGAGTATATGAAGACCACCGTAGGCAAGGGGGCCACTATCGGAGCCAATGCCACAGTGGTTTGTGGGAATGATATAGGGAAGTATGCATTTATCGGAGCCGGAGCAGTGGTCACCAAAGAGGTGAAATCCTATGCATTGGTAGTGGGAAATCCTTCCCGCCAGGTTGGGTGGATGAGTGAGTATGGCCATCGTCTTCATTTTAATGAAGAGGGTGTTGCTACCTGTCCGGAAAGTAAAGAGCAGTATAAATTAGAAAATGAGATAGTGATAAAAATATAGAAACAGAATGAGCGGAGAAGGAAGGAATTTTGCATTAATAGGTGTGGCAGGTTACATTGCCGTGAGGCATGTGAGGGCCATTAAAGAGACAGGAAACAGGCTGGTGG
>CAZURA010000023.1:0-9296 GCA_964622985.1 uncultured Bacteroides sp.
AGGATAAAACTAAAAAGACTCTATCCGTCAATTCATGATTAACTTAACACTAGTTCCTTCAACATGACGGTTTCCTGTGATAGATCCAACTGATTGATCAATCCATTCAGCATAATGCTCTCAGTCAGTAAAACCATTTGTTTCAGCCACGATAGACTATTAATTATTGAAGCTACATTCACAGAACCAAACATTTCATCTGCCCACCAAAACTCCGGTTTCAGTTGTGACTCTCTTCCAACAGTCTCAAGGCCATGGCCTATAAGATTGGATTGAAGATAGAACTGGTGAGCGATACTGTCGATCGAAATCATATAATGATCGATATTTCTTTCTAATTCAGCTCCATATCCTGCCATGATAAAAAATTCTTCGCTTGATTTTCGCCCTGCTAAAAACCGTGAGGCAAAATAGGACAGTTCTTTGTCCCTCACTAAGTGTGATCCTGCACTAAATACCAGAAAATCGCTTCTTAAAGTGTCAATATGGTGAGTTAATTGTCTGCTTTCATTCTTCAATGACTGAATGGCACCGAACAACTCAGGATTCTCTTCTACGTTGATTGAGTCGGCACTTGAGTAAATCAGATTATTTGCCGATTCTATGCCAGCATTCAGAGTGCTGAATTTCTCATCTGCTGTCACATACCCTTCCATGGCACTAGGAGAGATCGTCGATTGTATCAGGAATATGTATATCCCGTATGCTAAAACGGCGATGAGCAAATCCTGAAAATGAAAAGTGAGACCTCCCAGATTCTTGTATCGTACAATGAAATATAGAACAAGAAATACGGGCAGGATTAGATTGCTGAAAACTAGCAGAATACCCGCACCGGGCCAGTGCAATACCTTAAAAGTGAAGCCAGCCAGGATAATGAAAAGAGCTATAAACTTTATGATCAGGTATGACCTGTAAAGGATGGATTTGTTTTTCCGGTAATGGATAATCAGGTTAAGGGGCAAATATCCAAAATTGAAGGTGAGAAAAGCTAAGTTGAGCATAAGCCCGGCACCTGCCAGGTGCAGGTTCTTAAAAATTGCCCCCATAGCGAACAACAAGATGCCCAGAATTCCAGTAATGCGTTCAGCTGTTTTCATAGGTAAAAAATACGGAATCTCAGAGAATATTCCTATATGACACAGACCTATACCTTGCCGTTATTTGCTGGGTAATACATGATTCTCAGAAGAAATCAGGACTTCCCGAAAAAGTATTTAATCTGAGGATTTCCCCATTTTGCTATCAGGTGTTCACGGTTCAACAAGTAGACATTGTCTCCTTTCTGGATTTTTCCTCTGCCAAGGCTGACAACCGTATGATATCCGCATTTTTTAGCGATTTCTTCCGTTACAACCGGATCAAAGTCTATTCCAATTCTTCCTTTTGGAACAGCAAAGTGTCTGCAAGGTGTGCCCAATTTCTCTTCGATAACTTTTTTCGATTTTGTTAATTGGAAATCCACACCCTCATAATCCAACTGTGAAAGCATGGGATGTGTAACGGAATGAGATCCAAATGAGATCTGATGTTTCTGCATCTCTTTACACTCTTCCCAACCAAGAAAAGGAAGCAACTTATTGTTTTTGGGAGCGAATTTCCTGAGCCGGGAAAGCACCTCAGGATCATCTGTATCAGGATCGATGAAACCTGTGGGAAGATAAATAATTACGGGGATACCGAGAACTCCCGTTATGGGCATCATATTGGTATGGGTGTTCCTGAATCCGTCGTCAAAAGTGATACAGAAATAGCGCCCGTCTATGGGTTCATTACCCTTCACAAAATCGTATACCTGATCTATGGAGATGAATTCACCAAAATTCCTCAGGTAGTTAAGTTGTCTTTCAAAATCACTTCTTTCATCATCAAAAACATGGTGATAACAGACCATTCGAATCCAATTTGTGGAGTTGGAGATTTGGTGGTTGAAAGAGCGAGTTACAATGATCATGTTCCTCAGCAGATTCCTGATCCTGTATCGGAAACTCACTGTACTTGAGAATTCTCTGTAGGTATGTATATTATCCAACGAATTCATCATGAACACCATATCAGGCCAACTATTGATAGCTTTTAGAGTTTAAATATAGACAGAATTAGTATAACTTAAAAACAGGCCATTCTTAGATTGATCAAGCAGAAAGAAAAAAAAATATAAAGAATTTCAGGTCTATTTGTACCAATCGGCATACATCACGTAGTCCTTTGCGATTCTGTTGATCATGGATTCCAGGCGGGAAGGATCGATGGTCTTGATGCGTTTGACCGGGGTACCGGCGTAGAGGCTGTTGGGTTCCAGAACCGTTTTTTCCAGCACCACCGATCCGGCCGCCACAATGGTATTGGAGCCCACTACTGCATGATCAAGAAGGACCGAACCGATACCTATGAGGGCGCTGGATTCGATGCGGGCACCATGTACCACTACATTGTGGCCGATGGTCACATCGTCGCCGATCTCCACTACCGATTCATTGTAGGTAGTATGGAGCGTACTGTTGTCCTGTATGTTCACCCGGTTTCCGATGCGGATGGAATTTACATCACCCCGTAGCACCGCATTGAACCAGATGGAGCAGTTTTCGCCCATCACCACATCTCCGATGATAGTAGCCGTTTCGGCCAGGTAGCAGTTCTGTCCCATCACCGGTGTAAATCCCCTTACTGATTTAATAAGCGCCATCGATTTTTTTGTTTTAAATATATCAATTCCTAATAATCCTTGACACAAAAAAAAGTATCCATTGGAGTGAGCCTAAAGGATTAAATATCTATATATTTGTATGCTTAAATACTTTGAGTAGAAGGTTCCTGAAAAACCATGACTTTTATGATGTTGAGTAGATCTGATCTGCTCAACATTTTATGTTAAAAAAAATGAAAGAAATTTGTCATACCAATGACACCCAGGTATTAAAATACCTAACTTTGATGCGGGGAATATCAGTCAAATCATAGTTTTATATAAAATCCAATGGGAAAGAATCACAGGGTAATTGAACTGGATGAAGTGGTGGTTAAATTTGCAGGCGATTCGGGGGATGGCATGCAATTAACCGGCACTCAGTTTTCCGACACTTCAGCCTTTATCGGGAATGACTTATCGACCTTTCCGGATTATCCGGCGGAGATCAGGGCACCCCAGGGTACGATTGCAGGAGTATCCGGATTCCAGGTGCATATAGGACACAAGGAAATATCCACTCCGGGCGATCAGGCCGATGTGCTTGTGGCCATGAACCCGGCTGCGCTGAAGGCCAATATGAAATGGGTTAAGGATGGAGCAACCATTATTATCGATATTGATAATTTCGATAACAAGCACTACAAGAAGGCAGGGTATGTGGAAGACCCGCTCGGCGATGGTTCGCTGGAAGGGTATAATGTGGTGAAAGCGCCTATTTCCGAGCTGTCAAAGAATGTGGCCATGACTCACGGGCTGGACAATAAGACAGCCGATAAGACTAAGAACCAGTTTGTGGCCGGATTGCTCTACTGGTTGTTCAACCGTGATATCAAGATCGGAGAGGATTTTCTAAAGGGTAAGTTTAAATCAAAACCGGATCTGGTAAAAGCCAATGTTGCTGTATTACATGAAGGATTTAATTACGCGGAAACCATTGAAGCGCTTTCCACTACCTTTCATGTGGACCCGGTCAAGGGAAAAAAAGGTCTGTTCAGGAACATGACAGGGAACCAGGCTACGGCATGGGGATTGATGGCTGCAGCTGAGAAGGCCGGGCTGGAAGTTTTCCTGGGTTCTTACCCGATTACTCCGGCCACCGAAATACTCCAGGAGATTGCTAAACATAAACATCTGGGAGCAGTGACTTTCCAGGCAGAGGATGAAATCGCAGGGATCAGCTCTGCCATCGGAGCCTCATTCGCCGGGAGACTGGCGTGTACCAGTACTTCAGGACCCGGACTGGCCCTCAAAGGTGAGGCTATTGGCCTGGCAGTGATTACTGAACTCCCAATTGTGATCGTAAATGTGCAACGGGGAGGGCCTTCCACAGGATTGCCAACCAAGACCGAACAATCTGACCTTATGCAGGCACTCTATGGCCGTAATGGAGAATCCCCCTGCATTGTGATTGCAGCCACCACTCCGGCCAACTGTTTTGAATATGCCTATGAGGCAGCGAAACTTTCGCTGGAGCATATGACCCCGGTCATCCTGCTTACCGATTCTTACCTGGCTAACGGATCGGAGCTGTGGCAGATACCAAAAATGAAGGATATGCCGGAGATTACACCTCCCATGATAGAGGACAATGCGGATAATTTCTATCCCTATCACCGCGATCCCGAACGCCTGAACCGCTATTGGGCTATTCCCGGACAACCCGGACTCCGGCATAGAGTGGGGGGATTGGAGAAGGCCGATGTAACAGGAGAAGTATCCCACGATCCCATGAACCACCAGATCATGGTGGAGCAAAGAGAGGAGAAGGTGAGAAAGGTAGTGGAGTTTATACCGGAGCAGGAGATCATTGGCGAGGAAGAAGGTGACCTGCTGGTAGTAGGTTGGGGCGGATCCTATGGTGCACTGGTTAGTGCGGTGAAAGATTTGCAGGAGGAAGGAAAGAGAATCTCCCTGGCCCAGTTCACACATATTAATCCTTTGCCTGGGAACACTGACCAGGTGCTGTCCGGATTTAAAAGAATCCTGGTATGTGAGTTGAACCTGGGACAGTTCGCCAGTTACCTGCGATCAAAGCACCCCAGTTATGAATATCTTCAGTACAATAAGGTGCAGGGATTACCGCTCTTTATTTCTGAATTGAAAATGAAGTTTTATGAAGTGTTGGATACCATCAAATAAGAACCATGGCAAATAATTTTGAACCTATCGGAATTAGCACAAAGGAGGACTTCAAATTGGGTTCACCGGTAAAATGGTGTGCCGGTTGCGGCGGGCACTCAGTGCTTTCTACAGTAATGAATGTACTACCGGAGACGGGAGTACCTAAAGAGAAAGTGGTGTTCGTATCGGGGATCGGATGTTCCTCCCGGTTCCCCTACTATATCAATACGTATGGCTTCCATAGCATGCACGGAAGAGCCAACGCCATTGCATCGGGGATCAAGGCTGCCAATCCCAACCTGAGCGTATGGATTGTGACGGGTGACGGGGATTCAATGGCCATTGGAGGCAACCACTTCATTCATATCATCAGGCGCAATATTAACGTGAATATTCTGCTGTTCAACAACAAGATTTACGGATTGACCAAAGGACAATATTCACCCACCACCCCCAAGGGTAGTGTCACCAAGACGTCTCCCGAAGGGACCATTGAAAATGCTTTCAAACCGGGAGAGCTTACCATGGGAGCCCAGGGCACCTTTTTTGCCAGGGTGGTGGACAGTGATCCCAAGATGATGCGGGAGGTGTTTAAAGCTGCAGCCGAGCATAAGGGAACCAGTGTGGTGGAGATCCTGCTCAACTGTGTGATATTTGCCAACCAGGTCCATAAGGACATCACCGGTAAAGATGTACGTAAAGACCACCAGATCTATCTGGAGCATGGGAAGCCCATGATCTTTGGCAAGGATCGCGACAAGGGTCTGATGATGAAATGCAACAAAATGGAAGTGGTGACCATCGGTGAGAATGGAGTGACCGAAGATGACCTGATCGTGCATAATACAAAGGATTTCGACGATACCAACCACTACCGTCTTGTGAGGATGTCACTACCCGAATTCCCTGTGGCCATGGGGGTCATCCGGGCCATAGATAACTCCGTATTCGAATCGGATCTGTATGAACAGGTCCAACATGCCAAAGAGACGTCGAAGATCAAGAATATGGATGATTTGATGAACAGCGGGAATGTGTTTGAATCAAAAGGGTAGCGCTTAGAAGTGCCTGGAAGTGAGCTGCGTATGAAACAAGTGCCCCGATCGGAAGAGGAGATCCAAAGATTGATCGCCGAAAGGAAAGAGCGGCTCAAGGAACTTACATGCATTAACGAAACCACCCAGATCATCAAGGAGAACCGCTCCATTGATGAGACACTTACCCAGATAGTTCAGATACTGCCCAGGGCGTGGCAGTACCCGGAAATGACCGTGGCCAGGATCTGGTTTGAAGGGAAAGATCATACCAGTAAAGGATTCCGCGAAGGAGATTGGAGGCAGTCGCAGAAATTTGACACCATCGACGGCGGGAAAGGGGAGATCGAGATCTTCTATCTCAAGAAATTCCCGGAAAAAGAGGAAGGGCCTTTCCTGAAAGAGGAGCGGCAGTTAATAGAGAACCTGGCCAGTATCATCTCCAACTACCTGAACAGTCAGGAAGCACGGAAGATCCTGCAAAAGAGCATGGAGGAGGATACGGTACGGGAGGAGATCAGCCGGTTTCAGCATCCCCGGGAGGTGAACTCCAGGATGTTGCTTCAGAAATTCCTGGCCAAACAGAATGCCAACCGGGATATTTTCCACGACCTGATGCGATATAAGGTGAAGGAGATCCTGCTGGTTGCCACCCTCTATGATGCATTCAGTATTGAAAAGGAGGGCCGGTTCTCGGAACATATCCTGGGGGAGTATTCCCAGTTGAACCTTACCTCCATGCCGCGGGTGACCGGGGTCTCTAATTATGATGAGGCCATAGAGCAGCTCAATTCCAGGCACTTCGACATGGTGATCCTGATGATCGGGACCGATAAGGTGACCCCCATGCAGGTATCGGCACGGGTGAAGAGGGACTTCCCCTATATCCCCATTTACGTATTGTTAAATAACGACCGCGAGGTCTCTTCCTTCAAACAGACCAATCCAACCCTGAGCAATATCGACAAGCTGTTCGTATGGAACGGTGATTCCAGTATCTTTTTCGCGATGGTTAAACATCTGGAGGATAAGGTGAATGTGGAGGCTGATACGCAACAGGGACTGGTGAAGGTGATCCTGCTGGTGGAGGATTCGGAGATGTACTATTCCCGGTATCTGCCTCTCCTCTACAGTAATGTGCTGGAGCAGACCAAGCGGATCATTGATGACGTGAGTACCGACGAATTGTTCAAGGTGCTACGCCTCAGGGCGAGGCCCAAGATCCTGCTGGCCACCACCTACGAGGAGGCTATGGAGCTGGTCAAAAAATACCGGGAGTCGCTTCTGTGCCTGATCACCGATGTGAAATTCAACAAAGGGGATACACTGGACGATAATGCGGGATTCAACCTGGTGGTGGGTGCCCGTGAGTTGATAAAGGGCCTTCCCACGGTCATTCAGTCATCCGATATCAAGAATTCAAGGCGTGCTTTTGAGCTCAAGTCCACCTTCATCAATAAGAACAGCGAAACGTTGCTGCAGGATATCCGTAATTTCATCACACACCACCTGGGTTTCGGAAGTTTTGTTTACCGCGATGCGGGGGGAAGGAAGATTGCCGAGGCTAAATCGCTCAGGGAGTTTGAAAAACATATCAAGTCCATTCCCAGCGAATCACTGGTGTACCACGGGAAGCGGAACCACTTTTCGCTGTGGCTCATGGCACGGGGTGAGATTAAAATTGCCAAGATGATCCACCCGGTTAAGGTGACCGACTTCAAGAATCCGGGTGAATTCAGGAATTACCTCAAATATGTGATCAAGAAGTACCGGAACGAGTCCAATACGGGGAAGATCGTCAATTTCGAAGAGACGGCCGTCATGGATGAGTCCAATATTGTGAGCCTGGGTAGCGGAGCCCTGGGTGGAAAGGGCAGGGGGTGTGCCTTTATCAATACCCTGATATACAACCTGAACTTCTCGGAGATCATCCCGGAGATGAATATCAGGACTCCCCGGACTGCCATTATCGGGACCGATGAGTTCGATATTTTTATGCAACGGAACGAATTGCAGGATGTGATCCATGTGGAGAACGATTATGAGAAGCTCCGGAAGCACTTCCTCGATGCAGATCTCTCCTATAACCTGGAGAAACGGCTGAAGGAGTTACTGACACTGGTGAACCGGCCCCTGGCCATACGCTCCTCCAGTCTGCTGGAAGATTCCACCATGCAGCCCTTCTCAGGGATCTTCGAGACCTATCTGATCCCCAATAATCACCCCGATTTCAACGTGCGTTTCAAACAGTTGAAAGATGCAGTGAAGCTGGTTTACTCTTCTATCTACTCGCCCCAATCGAGGCGCTATTTCGAAGCGATCAATTTCAAACTGGAGGATGAGAAGATGGCTGTGGTGATTCAGGATGTAGTGGGTACGTATCACCAGGACCACTTCTATCCGCATGCCAGCGGGACAGCCCAGTCTCACAACTACTACCCGGTGGCCCATATGGAACCTGAGGATGGATTTGCCATTGCCGGATTGGGATTGGGACACTATGTAGTGAACGGGGAGAGGGCGTACCGGTTTTCACCTAAATATCCCACCCTGGAAATGAGTTCCCTGCAGAGCCAGGTGCGCGACTCCCAGGTGGAATTCCTGGCGCTCGATATGATCCATTCGGAGGTGGATTTCTGCAACGAAGGATCGGAAGCAAACCTGCGCCGTCTTCCTTTATCAGAAGCTGAATCCCATGGTGTACTGAAACACCTGGCCTCCGTATATGATGTGGACAATCAACGGATCGAACCGGGACTCTCCACTACCGGTCCCAGGATCCTTAATTTCGCCAACATATTGAAGTACGAATATGTACCCCTGGCCAAAGCGCTCCACCTGATTATGGATGTGGGTAAGGAGGCGTTGGGTTCACCGGTGGAACTGGAATACGCGGTGGATCTGGACAGGGCCGAGAACGGAAAGCCCTCCTTCTTTATTCTACAGATCAAACCGATGATGGGAACGGGTGGTGAGTACACTTTCGATACCGGCAAGATCTTCCGGGAGGATATGATCATCTATGCGGAAAGGAGTATGGGCAACGGAAAGATAGATGACATTACCGATCTCGTGTATGTGGATCCAGCATCCTTTGATAGGTTGAAGACCCGGGAGATAGCCGGTCAGATTGAAGCCATGAATATGAAGGTGAAGGAAGAGGGCCGAAAGTATGTGCTGATCGGTCCGGGAAGGTGGGGAACCCGTGATCCGTTTATCGGGATTCCGGTGAACTGGTCCCAAATCTCCCATGCCAGGGTGATTGTGGAGACCAGCCTGGATGAATTCCCGTTGGATGCTTCCCTGGGATCCCATTTTTTCCATAATGTCACCTCCATGAATGTGGGCTATTTCAGCATTCAGCACGACTCATCCATCTCCTTTATCGACTGGGAATTCATGGAGCAGCAAGAGTTGATCATTTTTATGATCGTCGTCCAGTTGGCCAGCGT
>CAZURA010000023.1:9306-48708 GCA_964622985.1 uncultured Bacteroides sp.
GCAGCAAGAGTTGATCGAAGAGACAGATTATGTAAAGCACATCCGGTTTAAGGAGCCTGTTTGTATCATGATGGATGGAAAGAAAAGAATTTCTATTATCTTGAAGCGTGCTTGTATGCACGATAATCGGCCGGTTCAATAGCTGCGAGGAGCTTCAATTGAACCTGATCACTTTTATATGGAGAAGAGGTTCAAGGGGATGGTCTATCCCACCATAGATTTCAGCCATACTGCATTTAACTTACTGATGCAGAAACGGATCAGAACCGTGCTGATCATCAGCAGCGATTACGATTTCTTTATGCTGGAGGAGGATGGACGTATCGATGAACAGATCTTCAATGAATATGTCTCTCTCAATCTGCGCTACCCCCCCGTATTTGTGAAAGCTACCAATGCTTCAGAGGCATTTCAGGTGATGGAAGAGCAGGAGATTGATCTGGTGATCGAGATGCTGAACCTGGGTGAGGATGATGCTTTTACCCTGGCTAAACGCATCAGGAAGAAGTACGAGGAGGTGCCTATTGTGGTGCTCACTCACTTTAACCGGGAGGTAAGTCTCCGCCTGCAGGATGAAGACCTGACCGCCATCGATTACGTCTTCTGCTGGCTGGGGAATGCGGATCTGTTACTGGCGATCATCAAGCTGATCGAGGATAAGATGAATGCCCCCCACGACATTGAGAAGATCGGAGTGCAGTGCATTGTCCTGGTGGAAGACTCCATCAGGTACACCTCCACCTACCTGCCTGAACTCTATAAGATCGTCATGCAGCAGACCCGGAACTTTGTGACCGAAGCGCTCAATGAACATCAGAAAATGCTTCGCATGCGGGGCAGACCCAAGATCCTGCTGGCCAAGACGTACGATGAAGCCATGGATCTCTACGGGAAGTATAAGGATAATCTGCTTGGGATTATCTCTGATGTCAGTTTTAAGAAGGGTGACAAGCGTGATAAAGAGGGAAAATTGGGGATCAAACTGGTGGAACAGATGCGCAAGGATGATCCGCATTTACCGGCGTTGATGCAGTCGTCGGATCTATCCAATGCGGAACTTGCTGAATGCTTAGGTGTGGGGTTTATGCACAAGTACTCTAAATCGCTCTCCCTGGAATTGCGCAATTTCATCGTCCAGAATTTTGCCTTCGGGGATTTCATATTCAGGGATCCGGAGTCCATGGAGCAGGTGGATAAGGCAGCGGACCTGCAGACCCTTCAACGGAAGATCAGGGAGGTGCCCGAAAAGGTGCTATCCTATCATGCCGGACGGAACGATTTTTCCAAGTGGCTGAATGCCAGGGCCATTTTTCCGGTAGCTCAACTTTTTAAATATATACGACAGGAGGATTTCTCCAACATGCGCGATATCAGGAGTTATCTTCATGAAGCCATTGCCAGTTACAGGATAAGTAAAGGAAGGGGGATCATTGCCCAGTTTGACAGAAACAGTCACGATACGTACAGAAGTTTTTCCCGGATCGGAAATGAATCGATTGGGGGAAAGGCTCGGGGACTGGCGTTTATCAATTCGGTGATTGAGAAACACAATTTATTCAACAAGTTTCCGGAGGTGATGATAACGGTACCTCGAACGGTGGTGCTGAGTACCGATGTGTTTGACGAATTTATGGAGATGAATGATCTCTACCGGATTGGATTGTCGGACCTCCCCGATGAGGAGATCCTGGGTCATTTTGTATCAGGAAAACTTCCCAGCTGGTTGCACCGCGACCTTTTCGCGGTGATTTCTGTCACTGAAGCTCCCCTGGCGATACGATCGTCAAGTAAGCTGGAGGACTCACATTATCAGCCATTTGCCGGTATTTATTCCACCTATATGATCCCCGTCAGCAAAGAGGATCCGTCAAGGACCATGGAATTATTAACCAGCGCCATCAAATCGGTCTACGCTTCGGTGTTCTTCAAGGAGAGCAAGGCATACATTGAGGCCACCTCCAATGTGATCGACGAAGAGAAAATGGGTATTGTACTCCAGGAGGTGTGCGGTACCCAGCATGGGGATCATTATTACCCCACCATTTCAGGTGTGGCCCGTTCCATCAATTTCTACCCCATTGCTCCTGAAAAGCTGGAGGATGGTATCGCTAAAGTTGCTTATGGACTGGGTAAATATATTGTGGACGGGGGGATCAGTCTTCGCTTCTCGCCCTCTTACCCTAAAAAGATCCTCCAGCTCTCCTCCAGCAAACTGATGCTGCGCGATACCCAGAAACAGTTCTATGCCCTGAAATTAAAGGAGGGGAGTTACCACGTCTCCACAGATGATGCGGTGAACCTGGCCAGGATAAAGATAGGGGATGCTGAAGGGGACCGGGCCTATCGTCATGTGGCTTCAGTTTACGATTATCAATCAGATGTGGTACGGGACGGGCTGAATTATGAAGGTAAGAAGATCGTTACTTTTGCAGGGATCCTTCAACATGAGACCTTTCCCCTGGCTGCCATTGTGAAAGAGCTTTTGGAGATCGGACAAAGGGAGATGAACCTTCCCATTGAGATCGAATTTGCAGTGAATATGGATGTACCCAAGGGTTTCCCGTACATCTTCAATTTTTTGCAGATCCGCCCCATTGTGGAGACCGATCAATCCTCTGTGATCGATATGGACCAGGTAGTACCTGAAGAGACTATTCTATATTCGGTTTCAGCATTGGGCAACGGGGAGTTTACCGGGATCAGGGATATTGTCTATGTGAAACCGGAAAGCTGGGACTCAGCCCATAGCCAGGCGATCGCTGAGCGGATGGAGGAGGTGAATATGGGGTTTAAGAAGCACCTCCGTACGGAAAGCGGTTCATCGAAAATCGCAGCTGGTCGTGGTAGTGCGAAAGGAAAACGCCAAAAGGTGGATGGGAGTGATATGGGCGGTCCCGGACAGGGATATGTGCTGGTGGGGCCGGGCCGGTGGGGATCATCGGATCCCTGGCTGGGTATTCCTGTGAAATGGATGCAGATCTCGGAAGCGAGGATCATAGTGGAGTCGGGACTGGAGAACTACCGCATCGACCCTTCTCAGGGCACCCATTTCTTCCAGAACCTCACATCATTCCGGGTGGGTTATATGACGATCAACCCCTTTATTCAGGATGGCTATTACGATCCATCCTTCCTGAGTGAGCTTCCTGCTGTATATGAGGATGATTATATCCGGCATGTCCGGTTCGAGGAGGAGCTGGTAATCCGTATCGACGGGAGGACCAACCGGGGGGCGGTCATGAAGCCCGGTATTAAGGATCCCCCTGCAGATTAGATAAATGAGTTTGCACTGCCATGTCACTGTAACGGTCCATTCACATCTGTTAAACAAAATGCGCTGCAGTGTGTTAAAATAGTTGAAAATCTAAACTGAAAACGATCTATAAAACAATTACCCATGAACAAACGTGAATTCCTGAAGACCTCAGCCATACTGGGTGCCGGATCCCTGATCGCTCCATCTGTGGCTTCATCCTGTATGAACACCTCCAATGCGAAAGCGGCTACTGCTTCACTGGTTGCAACCGATGTTGAGGGCAAGTTCGCTCAACCCGACCTGGGGTACAGCTTCGATGCCCTGGAACCTCATATCGATGCCATGACCATGGAACTGCACTATGGGAAGCATCATGCAGGGTATACCCGCAAATTCAACAGTGCTCTGGAACATGCAGATCTGCATTCAACCGATATTGTGAAGTTGTTTAACTCGGTCTCTGTTCATGGAACAGGAGTAAGGAATAACGGTGGGGGATATTATAATCACAATCTCTACTGGAAATTCATGTCCCCCGGGGGTGGCGGGGAACCTGGTGGCGATTTAGCCGGGGCTATTAATGAGGCTTTCGGGTCCTTCAGTCAGTTCAAAGACCTTTTCTCCACTACAGCAGCCGGTCAGTTCGGTTCAGGCTGGGGATGGCTCATTGTGGATGAGGAGGGTGACCTTCAGGTAACATCCACCCCGAATCAGGACAATCCCCTTATGGATGTGGTGGAGGTGCAGGGTACCCCTATTCTGAATATCGATGTTTGGGAGCATGCCTACTACCTCAATTATCAAAATAAGCGTGGCAGCTATATTGAGGCTTACTGGAATGTAATTGACTGGGATTTTGTAGAGGCACTCTATAAGGAGGCATTGATGTAAAGGGATTGAGTCCGTACCTAGTGAGCTACTATCATTTTGTGTGAAAGGTCCAGGTGATCGAATTTCATCCTGCACAGATATAGCCCTGCCGGCTTGTAACTGGCATTCCAGGTCACCAGATGATTGCCGGATACCACTACTCTGTCCACCAGCCTATCAGTGATCTGCCCATTCTGGTTTATAATTTCTATCCGCACATGCCCCTGCTTTCCAATGCGGTAGGGTATGTATGTCATTCCCAGCACAGGATTTGGATAATTCTTCCCCAGGTCGCATAAAGCCTGACTGTTCAGCTGATATGGATTGGATACAGAAGAATAATCAAACGGTTCATTGACCATATGCCAGTAACCTTCCGTGCCTCCGTTATAGTCTTTCTGTAAGTAGTAGGTGAGGAGATCATAGCGTTGAAATTCGGTGAGCTCCTTCAGAGTGGCGCCCTGATCCATATCCCATTCATATACAGGGATTTCCTCCGGATCTATAGTGGAAATCATTCCCTTTTCCATAGCCATATGAAAAAGTCCGAAATTTCCCGGTTCATGCCCTCCGATCCAGTGCCCGATAATATCTACAGCAAATGGGTTCAGGCCAAAAATGATATAATTTGTCATGTGATCATTGGCCAGTCCTCCTTCACCGGGACCATCCATAAAATGACCATCTCTGCCATATACCCCTTCGATCACATGAAGACGCGCCTGGGTCACTGAATTGTTATCGAGGCAGCGGGATCCCCAGGTCTCCATCCAGATACCCCCGGACTGTCCGGGACGGTCCCATCGTGGGATTCCCTGTAGCTGATGTCGATTGTAATTATTTAGAATAGTCTCAAAAGCATTGGGCTGGATATGCTCTCCGTTGATCTGCAGATGATCTCCATAGGAGTTGCAGTGTCGTTGATATTTCATGGCCAGCGTACCCTGAAGGTTCTTGGCACACAGCGTCAGGCCCATGGCATGTGCTTTCAGCTTTGAGATATTAATGAGCCAGGAGTCAGGCGAATTTACCGGCCAGAGGTAAGCGATCTTTTTAAAATATGTGCCGTCATTCACATCCTTCCACTGAATTTGTTCAGGATTCAGATCAGCATAGTGTGTATCGATGCATTGCAGATCCACGCCGGTTCGTTCAGCCATGTCTAAATATCCGCCATCTGCCAGGTCATCAGGACAATTCACTTCTCTAAGATAGATCTGGGATCCGGCAATATCCAGTTCTTTAATACTATCAATGATGCCTTCAGTAAAATTGGAGTCCGTAACTATACCCATGGATCGTTCAATGGTGTACTCCGGATGATTTCGGAATCTACAGGTAAGATTGGGCTTCATGACTACGTTATGGGTCAGCGGCATTCCGATATCGGGATCGTCAGTGAGTCCAAAAACAGATCGCCCGAAGTCCAGACCGGCTTGTTTTATGGCTGATGCATTGGTCTTGATATCCACATCGGTCTTCATAATGAATACTGCATCCTGATTCTCATGGATGAAGGGGTGTACACCGATCAGGGATTCTGTGCTCCTATTTTGATTTGCGACGGCGTGCTGTGGAGCAAGTATCAAACCTGAACCTGCCAGTGACGCAGTACGTATAAAAGATCTCCTGTCCAGAGTGCGCATCTTCTTATTTTTAAAGGCCTAATAAGTTAATGTATTGAGCAGATATTTCAAAATGCAGGTATTCAAACTCAGAGTCGACGCTGGTAAATCTGTTTCCGTCATTCTTTGCTGGGTAATGTATTAGTCCGCAGATAATAAGCGATACAGGGCTTTGACGTTGATGTTCCCGGGGATCTCATTTCGCGAAAACAGAGTATTACAGAGTTGTGACATTTCGTGATTATGTGACATTTTCGTTTTTCAGATATTTCAGCAAGAAACTTTCAAAATCGCTCATTCATAATGACTTATAAAGTTACTTGTTAACAAGAACAGATTTATAGAAAGTCACAAGATTAATGATATGTAACGATGTTGTGACATCCGAAAATTGAAATAATGAGTCACCACATTTTATTTCCGCTAAACAGTTTCCATTGATCATACAGCACATTAACTGATACCAGGCTTTAGCCTTCAAAACTCAGACAACGCTTTCCGGCTATGGAGTACAATAGCGACAAAAACCATAGTGAATTGCTGATCACAGTTCATTTTTTATACGTTAGATCTGTATTCACACTCCCTCTCATTACTGAAGCTCCTCGCGGCTTTCTGCGGGGAACCGAGCCTACGAGCTCGACATAGTCAATGCGCTCGCGGGATTCATGGAGAAGGGATGAAATATCTGCAGGACCACCTTTCCGAAACCTGCTCTTAATCATACTATACGGGGTTGTATAATCGGTTCATTAGCTCCAATTTTGTTTATTATTACTATACAGTAGTTCTGAGGGGTTTTTACGAAGCAACCTGGGATTATTAGCGAAGCTGATAACCACGTTGCGAGGAAAAGACCCCTCAGAAAATGTATACAGTCACTAACAAAATTCGGAGTTATGAACGTAGATACTATCATGAATGACCTGGTTAAGCGGCATCCGGGTGAAGTGGAGTACCACCAGGCAGTTCGGGAGGTCATTGAATCCATTGAAGAGGTATATAATGATAATCCTCATTTCAGATCGGCCAATATTGTGGACAGGATCATTGAACCTGACAGGGTGATTGTATTTAAGGTACCCTGGGCCGACGATCAGGGCACGGTTCATGTGAACCTGGGTTATCGCATTCAATTTAATAATGCCATAGGTCCCTATAAGGGAGGATTACGTTTTCACCCCAGTGTGAATTTGAGTATCCTGAAGTTCCTGGGATTTGAGCAGATCTTCAAGAACAGTCTCACCTCCCTGCCCATGGGGGGTGCCAAAGGAGGATCAGATTTTGATCCCAAGGGGAAATCCAACTCGGAGATCATGAGGTTTTGTCAGTCTTTCATGATGGAGTTATGGAACAACATAGGTCCCGATACCGACGTACCTGCGGGGGATATCGGAGTTGGGGGACGTGAGATTGGTTACCTGTATGGCATGTACAGGAAACTGGCACGCGAAAATACGGGAGTACTGACCGGTAAGGGGCTCAACTGGGGCGGATCGCTGATCAGACCAGAAGCCACCGGCTTCGGATGCGTCTATTTTGCCAAGGAGATGCTGGCTGTCAAAGGGGAATCCCTTGAAGGAAAGAGGGTGGCCGTATCGGGATTCGGAAACGTAGCCTGGGGGGCAGCCTTGAAAGTAACTGAACTGGGAGGCAAAGTGGTTACCCTCTCTGGCCCTGACGGTTATATATATGACTCGGAAGGGGTGTCGGGAGAGAAGATCGAGTATATGTTGGAATTGAGGGCCTCCAACGAAGATATAGTGGCCCCTTACGCCCTGGAGTTTGAAAGTGCCGAGTTTGTTCAGGGCAAGCGACCCTGGGAGGTGGAAGTGGATATTGCCCTCCCCTGTGCCACTCAGAACGAACTGGATGAATCGGATGCAGAGCAGCTGATCAACAACGGATGTATCTGTATCTGTGAAGGTGCCAATATGCCCTGTACTCCGGAAGCCATTGAGAAGTTCCAGGAGAAGCAGATCCTGTATGCTCCCGGAAAGGCAGCCAACGCAGGTGGCGTGGCTACCTCCGGATTGGAGATGGCCCAGAATTCCATGAAGATCAACTGGTCCAGAGCTGAGGTGGACGACCGGCTTCACCACATCATGACCAACATCCATGAGAACTGCGTGCAGTATGGTACGAATTCCAATGGATATGTTGATTATGTGAAGGGCGCTAACATTGCGGGTTTCTTAAAAGTGGCCGATGCCATGGTGGATCAGGGGTTGCTATAGTGAAATGTATGCTTTCATTAATTGCCTGATTTCATCCTGTTTTTTATACGATTCATCAATGAGAGGTGCTGATTAGTAATTGGCGAACATTCTGATTTCTGTAAACCATCTCATTTGTAGTGGCTCATATCTTGTTTCTCAACATATTGATTGGATTTATCAAAACCTCATTGGATTCTCGGTTTGAGTTTCTAACTTAGGAATAGGGAATTGGCTCTATTGTTAGAACTTGCCATACGCCTCTATTTCCTTGATTATGAGTTGCGTGTTGTGATTGCCGTCAATTCCGGTTTGTAGTAGAACTATATTTATTCTTATGGAAAGACCAGAAAGCGTTCGAGGTGAATTGTTTGCCTATGTCAAGAATAATACGTTTAAAGAGACAGACAGCCTGACTTCCGATACAAAACTCTTTGTTGAAGGGATCTTTGATTCCATGGGGTTTGCTTTGTTGTTGGATTTTCTGGAAGAGAAATACAAAATAGTGGCTGATGATAATGAACTGGTGGAAGAGAATTTCGAATCTATTAATGCCATCACTGAATTTATTCTCAAGAAAAACTCAGCCATAGTTCAGTAACTATAGCATGTGCGGTATTGCCGGAATATATAAGACCTCCACACACAGTATAGATCCTGGAACCATAAAAAAAATGCTTTCCCAGATCCAGTACAGGGGTCCGGATGAATCAGGTATCTATATTGGTCAAGGTATCGGTCTTGGAAATGTTCGATTAAGTATCATTGATATTCAGCAGGGACAACAGCCGATGTCGTCGTCAGATGGAAATCATTGGATTGCATTCAATGGGGAGATTTTCAATTTTATTGAACTCAGGGAAGAATTAAAGAGCCTTGGATATATTTTCAGGACAGCCAGTGATACAGAGGTGTTGCTTATTTTGTACTTACATTATGGGAAGAACTGCCTTGAGAAGTTGAATGGGCAGTTTGCATTTGCCATCTGGGATAGCCTGAAGAACGAATTGTTTCTTGCACGTGACCGACTGGGTATAAGGCCTTTGTATTATGTCAAGTCGCACAGGGATTTTGCATTTGCTTCGGAAATGAAATGTCTTTTTGAATCCGGAATGGTTGATCCCCAAATTGATCCCGTCTCCGTGACTGAGGCTTTCACTTTTTGGACTATACCATCGCCGGGAACCTTGTTTAAAGATGTAAAAGAATTATCTCCAGGACATTATATGGTCATTTCTGAGGGTAGGATGGAGACTCATGCGTATTGGGATCTGCAATTCAGACCTCAAACAGAATTAGTCGAGAGAAGTATCCAGGATGCAGCCGAGGAATTTGAGGAGCTTCTTTCAGATGCAGTCAGACTTAGGCTCAGGTCTGACGTTCAGGTGGCGGCATACCTTAGCGGAGGACTGGACTCAAGTGCAACTACATATTATATAAAGCAGGCCGACCCCGGGATATTGAACACTTTTTCCATTGGATTTGATGATCCTGAGTTTGATGAGACATCTTTCCAGGAGACAGTATCCAAAGCCCTCGATACTTCACATATTTTCATTACATGTAAAAAAGATGATATTGCAGCCCATTTTGCCAGAGTGCTCTGGCACTCAGAAACTCCATTGTTCCGTACTGGAGCTGTACCCATGTATCTCTTGTCACGACTGGTGCATGATCATGAGATTAAAGTAGTTATTACAGGCGAAGGGGCAGATGAGTTCCTGGGAGGATATAATATATTCAAGGAGGCCTTGATAAGGGAATTCTGGTCTCGTCAGCCCCATTCGAAGATACGTCCCCTTTTGCTCCAGAAACTCTATCCTTATCTCTCCCAGTTTAAAGGCAGAAGCAGCAACATGCTCAGGTTTTTCTATGGATACAGGCTGACGGATGTGGATTCTCCTATCTATTCTCATCTGGTTCGATGGAACAATTCCAGTCATATTCGCGAGCATATTCATCCCGCCATTGCTGAATTATCTGAATCGGACCCTATTGAACGGGTTATGACCATGCTTCCACCAGGGATTGAGTCCTGGGATATACTTAGCCGGGCACAGTGGCTCGAATCCAAGCTGTTTCTGTCAGGATATCTTTTATCTTCGCAGGGGGACAGAGTGGCAATGGCTAACTCTGTGGAAGGCAGATATCCTTTTCTGGATCACAGAGTAGTAGAATTCAGCACGGGAATCTCCTCCAACCATAAGATGAAAGGTCTCAATGAGAAGTATTTACTCAAATGGCTTATGAAGGACCATTTACCGGTAAGTGTGGTCACCCGTTCCAAACAAGCTTACAGGGCACCTGTAGCTAGCAGCCTTCTTTCAAACAACGCGCCTGATTATTTCAAAGATCTGATCTCTTCGGCCCAGATTAAGAAGCATGGATTCTTTAAGGAAGAGTCTGTGAATAAACTGATAGATAAGCTGGGATCGGGACATACCGTTACGGAGAACGACAATATGGCCATTGCCGGCATCTTATCGATGCAGATTCTGACGGACCAATTTGTTTACGGAAATAATCCGTTCCAGCGATCAGAGTTGAGTATCAAATGTCCGGTTATCTATGATAAGAAACTAACTGAATCACAGACGTAATGAACAAGAGTGGATTCCATAACGATATCCTTCATATCGAGGATATGAATGCCCTGGTTCTTAAGATCACCAGGAAATTACGAGAGGATGTGACATACAACCTCCAACGATTTGGTGGAGTAATAGGACTGAGCGGGGGGATTGATTCTTCAGTAACCATGGCTCTGGCAGCAAAGGCCTTGGGCCCTGATAAAATTCTGGGTGTCATGCTGCCCGAAAAGGACTCCAGTCCGGATAGTGAGAAACTAGCCATGAATCTGGCGGCTAAGTTTGGTGTCACAACTACAAAAGAAGTGATCACCGGTGCACTGGATGGATTCGACTGCTATGCTCGAAGGGACCAGGCAGTGAAGGAGATTGTGCCTGAATATGATCCCGCAATGCATAAGATGAAGATAGGGATAAAGCACTCCGGGACCGGATCGAAGTTACCTCCTGTTTTTCATTTAACCGTAATCCATCAAGATGGATCTGAAATTGTGAAGCGGCTTCCCACCCGGCAGATGCGAACCATAATTGCAGCCTCCAACTTTAAGCAGAGAACAAGAATGTCCTGGCTCTATTTTCATGCCGAGCAATTGCATTATGCCGTGATAGGGACACCAAATAAGCATGAAGTGGATCAGGGTTTCTTTGTGAAATTTGGAGACGGAGGAGCAGATCTGTTTCCCATTGGCAAGCTTTATAAGTCACAGGTATACCAAATGGCAGAATACCTTGGGATTCCCAAAGAGATCATTGAACGAACACCCACTACAGATACATATAGTGCGGAGCAGACACAGGAAGAGTTCTTCTACGAATTTCCATTTGAGCAGCTTGATCTGTTATGGTATGCTTTTGAGAACAGTATTGATCCTGATACAGCAGGGGATGTCCTTGGTATGACGGGTTCCGATATTTCTTTGATTTACAGAAACTTTGAAAGGAGAAGAAGAACCACATCCTATCTGAGGATGTCGGCCATAAATGACTATTCATTTATTTGAACTATTTAATGCGAACATGAATGTCTTTGATTATTTATTGGAGGAATCAGGATTTCTTTATAAGAAATTCCTCCTTGGAAATAAGGAAGAGCTCACATATGATGCTTTATTTACAGAGTCTCTCAGACTAGCAAGATATCTGAGAGAAACCTATGGTGAGGGTAATAATATTTTGCTGGTCAGCCCAAATTCAAGTTTTTTCCTGGTAGCATACCTGGCAATAATGAAGTCGGGTAATGTATGCGTTCCCCTTAATCCCTCCATCGAAGAATACAATCTGACTTTTATAGCAGAATTATGTGATATACACATCTTGTTTGTTGCAGAATCACTCAAGGATAACAAATGGGAATCTTTGGGAAAAGTATATTATCAAATCCCCGACACGATTAACGGAAATAATGGATTCTCACTACACCTGTTTAATGAGGAGAGTTTTGATGATACCAGACTAGCGGAGATTATTTTCACCTCAGGATCGACCGGTGAACCCAAGGGAGTCATGATCACCCATAAGAATATCATTGTCAATACAAATTCAATCATACAATACCTTCAATTGACTGGTGATGATACCATTGAAATTGTGCTACCCTTTTACTATTGCTACGGTTTATCGCTGTTGCATACTCATCTGAAGGTAGGAGGGAGTGTAGTATTCAATAATAATTTTATGTTCCTGGGTCAGGTAATTAATGATCTGCAAACTTACGGGTGTACTGGTTTTGCCGGTGTTCCCAGTCACTTCCAGGTATTGCTCAGAAAATCCAGATCCTTCAAAACCACTGTATTTCCGAAATTAAGGTATGTTACTCAGGCTGGAGGAAAATTGCATAAAGTATTTATAAAGGAGTTTATGGATAGTCACCCTGAATTGAACTTCTATGTCATGTATGGACAGACTGAAGCTACAGCGCGTCTTTCATACCTTCCCCCGGAAAGATTGGAGGAGAAGCTTGGTTCTCTGGGGATTGCGATCCCGGGAGTGGAGCTTGAGATAGTAGACGATTCGGGGAAAATGATTCAGAAGTCAGGCACAGTAGGAGAGATAGTAGCCCGTGGTGACAATATCATGGCCGGGTACCTGGGTGATCCTGATGGGACGGATCAGACCCTGAAGAACGGATGGCTCCATACTGGAGATCTTGCCTACAGGGATGATGAGGGTTACTTTTATCATATAGCCCGCAAAAGAGAGATTATTAAAGTGGGAGGAAAGAGGATCAGCCCTAAAGAAATTGAGGAAGTAATAGTAACTATTCCAGGTGTAGTAGATTGTTCAGTCTCAGGTGTATTCGATGAACTTCTGGGAGAAGCGCTAAAGGCGGAAATCGTATTGGCTGACTTGAAGGATTCTGCAGTGGATGAATTACATATTAAACAGGTTTGTGCAGAAAAACTTGCTCCCGAAAAAGTACCGCAAATAGTCACATTCAGCAGTAGGATGGTAGTGGCGGCCACCGGAAAGAAGACAAAAAACCTTTAGCTCTTCACCAGTTGTTTATGGCTGGTCCTGCATGTAGGTTTTGAAATCCGTGTAGTCCGGATCCAGCAAAGTCGAGTACTTCTCCCTGCTTGCAAATGATGCCAGGCGTTCAGGAATCTCAACACTCTTCCCGATCACATCTTCCACGGTCTCTTTGAATTTGGCAGGGTGGGCAGTCTCCAGGAAAATCCCCGTATATGACCGATTTTCGTCCTGGAAAGATCTTGCTGCCTGATACCCGGTGGCTCCATGTGGGTCACACAAATATCCGGTCTTCCTGTATACCCTGCTGATGATTTCCCTGATTTCAGGATCCGAGTAACTGAAACCATGCATATGCTCGGTGATCCTTTCGTGTGAATGATCAAACAGGTCAAGGATACGTACAAAATTGCTGGGATCCCCCACATCCATGGCATTGGCGATAGTCGGGGTAGAGGGCCGTGGTCTAAAAGATCCGGTAAGAAGGTAGGAGGGAACCACATCATTAATGTTATTGGCCGAGAGGTAAGTATGTACTGGCAGCCCCATCTCCCTGGCTATAAGCCCTGCAGTCATGTTACCGTAATTGCCGCTGGGTACTGAGAAAAATAGCTTTGCCGCCGGATCCATCTGAGCCCATGCCCTGAAATAGTAAAAGGCCTGGGGCAGGAAACGGGCCAGGTTGATGGAGTTGGCTGATGTGAGCTTCATCAGATCTGTTAATTCCCTATCCATAAAGGCCTCTTTGACCAGTTTCTGACAATCATCAAAAGTCCCCTTTATTTCCACAGCCGAAATATTCTCTCCCAGGGTGGTGAACTGTTTCTCCTGGAGAGGTGTAACCAGTCCAGCGGGATAAAGCACATGCACTTTCACTCCGGGTACTCCCAGGAAGCCGTTGGCTACAGCACTGCCTGTGTCCCCTGAAGTGGCCACCAGCACATGGATCTCCTGATCCATATTCCGGGTATAATATCCGAGCATTCTCGCCAGGAACCTGGCGCCCACGTCCTTAAATGCCAGGGTGGGGCCGTGAAAGAGTTCCAGAGCGTAAATATCCCCTTCTACCTGTACCACCGGGGTATCAAAATTTACCGCATCTTCCACCAAAAGAGTAAGCTCTTTCTCAGGGATCTCCGCTCCAAACAATCGGTTGGATAGTGTAATGGCGATCTGAGTCAGGTTTTGATCTCTCAGGCTTTCCAGTTCACTTCTGGAAAGAACGGGTATCGGAGTGGGCATGAATAAACCCCTGTCGGGAGCCAATCCTCTGATTAGAGCCTCCTGGAGCCCAAACTTCACATCACGGTTATTGGTACTGTAGTATTGCATTTTATCTAAACGATTTTACATCCTGCTTCACTGATCTTAGAGACATAGATCTTCGATTCAATATCTCGTACTGAAAGATGGTCATGCATGATCTGACCCACAAGCTGAGCCATCTCTTCACCCCGGCAGAGGCTGAAAACAGAGGGGCCGGAACCGGATAGGCCTGTTCCGACCGATCCTGCCTTGAGGGCTGAATTTTTAAGTTTGTCAAATTCCGGGAGTTGGTGCTTCCGGTAAGGTTCTGCAAATTGATCGGTAACAGAACGTGTTATCAAAGGATAATCCTCCGTAGCAAATCCGGCCACCAGTCCCGCCAGGTTCCCACACTGTTTCAATGCGGTTTGAAGGGGCACTGTGTCGGGGATCAGTTTCCTGCTTTCCAATGTCTTTATCTCCAAACGCGGGTGGACCACCGCGCACCACAGATCTGCCGGATAAGGAATATGTTTGATATCCAGCGGATCGTACCCACGTATCAGGGTAACCCCACCTAACAAAGCAGGAGCAATGTTATCAGCGACAATGGTACCATTGGAGACCTTCTCTCCCTCTAAGGCGTAAGGGATCAGCGCTGCGGTCTCAAAAGGACTCCCGAGCAATTCATTGATTCCAACCACTGTAGCCACACAACTGGCAGCACTGGATCCCAACCCGCTTCCCGGAGGAATCTTCTGAGTGAATACCAGGTCAAATCCTTCACTGCTGCCTGCCTCGTTCAGCAGGGCTGTAGCTGCAACTGCTGCCACATTCTTTTCCGGATCCAGGGGAAGGTTGCAACCCGACTCATCCTTCAATACCAGGGAACCGGTATGATTTTTCCTGATGATCATTTCATCGCCTGGTGCTTCAAGAGCAAAGCCCAGTAAATCAAATCCCGGTCCCACGTTGGAGACCGTTGCCGGTCCGAATGCTTTTACTTCTTGTTTTGCCATTAGATCTCTTGCAGCTTTTGAAAAGCTTCTTCGGTTAGTTCTCGTAAAGATCTGATCTTCATGTCTGCAGCTCCAAATCGTAGCTGGCCATATTCCTCCGGATCGGGCATAGCCACCACCTTCATTCGTGCAGCTTTGGCAGCCACAACACCGAAAAAAGAGTCTTCAATGGCCAAACAGAACGAAGGATCTACTTCCAGCATGGCTGCAGTCCTCAAATAGACCTCCGGATGAGGTTTGCCCTGCATTTCCCGGGCCGCAGATACCAGAAGATCAAATGAACTCCTCAGTCCATGCCGTTCCATGGTGGCTTCAATATGAGCTTCAGCGGAACATGTAGCTAAAGCAACCGGCAATCCTTTGTTGCGGAACAGATCGATGGCTTCCAGGGCACCTTCCATCAAGGGGATACGGGTTTTCATGGCTTCCACCATAATGTCATCATATCGTTGCATCAGTGTCTCAGGTTTCACTCCATCCAGGTTAAATCGCCGGCTCCAGTGAGCTACCATCTCTTCAGTGCGGAGTCCCCGGGTCTGCACCAATAACTCATTGGTGAGGTGGATGTCCAGTTCACCGAATATAGCCCTCTCGGTGAGCTGCCATTGGCGTTCCGAATCGATCAGGACGCCATCCATATCAAAGATGACTGCTTTAATCATGCTTATACATTGGCTACCCTTATCACATCCGCAAAAACACCGGCAGCAGTTACCTCTGCTCCCGCACCATACCCTTTGACGATCAAAGGCAATTCCCTGTAGCGATCGGTGGTGATCAGGATGATGTTATTACTGGCTTCAAGGGGGTATGCCGGGTGAGAAGGATCCACCTCCACCAGGCCCATTTTCCCTTTGCCTTCATCGAGGGCAGCCAGGTATCGCCATTTCAGGCCCTTCCCTGTCAACTCTCTCCTCTTCTCCTCAAACTCCTCATCCAGCTTCTCCACCTTATTCCAGAAATGTTCAATGGTTCCTTCAAAAAGTACATCGGGTAAAAACGGCATCACCTCGATATCCTCTTCTTCCAGTGTATAACCTGACTCCCTGGCCAGGATGAGAAGCTTCCTTTTCACATCGGTTCCACTCAGATCCAGTCTGGGATCGGGTTCCGAATACCCTTCCTCCTTGGCCATGCGTATAGCTTTGCTCAACGGGATCTCTTCGCTCATGGTATTGAAAATGAAATTGAGCGTTCCTGAAACCACAGCTTCCAGCTTCAGGATCCGGTCACCACTCTTGATCAGGTCATTTATGGTACTGATCACCGGGAGTCCGGCTGCCACATTGGTCTCGAAACTGAATTTTACGCCCTTCTGGATCGCTTTCCTTTTCAGCTTGCTGTAATAGTCGTATGAAGAGCTGCATGCAATCTTATTGGCAGTGACAACTGAAACATAATCATCAAACAGCCTGTCATATATCAGCCCCACAGGATCACTGGCCGTACAATCAATAAAAACAGAGTTTCGCAGATTGTTTTCCTTTATGGTTTGAAGCATCCTGTCCATGTTTGCCGGTTCCCCTTGTTCCAGACGCTCCTGATAGGCCGAAGGATCAATTCCGTGGGGATCAATAACCATCTTTCGACTGTTGGTAATACCCACCAGATTTACTTTAAGCTTCAGGGTCTCAATCAGTTTTTCCTGTTGCTTCTCCAGTTGCAGCATCAGTTTCTGACCCACGTTCCCGAGGCCCGCCAGGTAGAGATGCAGTTCCCTGTATTTGGAGAGAAAGAACCCTTCGTGGATGACATTCAGGGCCTTTTTCAGGCTGCCGTGCTCAATGACCACTGAAATATTGAGTTCGCTGGAACCCTGAGCAGTGGCGATGACGCTGATACCGTTACGTCCCAATGCTCTGAAGAGAATGGCAGAGATCCCGGGAGTATGTCGCATGCCTTCCCCAACGATGGCAATGATGGAAAGATCACTTAATACCTCGATATCCACCTCTTTCCGGTGAACGATCTCCATCTCAAACTCATTTTGCAGGGCTTCCACTGCAGTATCCGTATGGGAAGGTGAAACTGCAAATGTAATGGTCATCTCAGACGAAGCCTGAGTAATCAGGATGACATTCACATCGTGTTTGGCCAGGGAATTGAATACACGTGCCGAAGTACCTGTTTTCCCCACCATACCAACCCCTTTCACGGTGATCAGAGATATCTCATCAATGGAGGATATACCCTTGATCAATTCGTTCTGGTTGCATCGGGTCTCTTTGGCAATCAGGGTTCCGGGTTCACCTGGATTGAATGTATTTTTCACCCGGATAGGCACACTGCCTTTGTAGGCTGGTGTTAGGGTGGGAGTATAGATCACCTTGGCACCAAAATGAGATAGCTCCATGGCCTCTTCATAACTCATACAATCGACCGGATAGGCTTTGGGAACGATCCTGGGATCGGCAGTCATAAATCCGTTCACGTCGGTCCAGATTTCCAGTACATCTGCCTGAACGGCAGCCGCCACAATGGCTGCGGTATAGTCAGATCCACCTCTGCCCAGGGTAGTGGTGCGTCCCTGATGATCATGGGCAATGAATCCCGGTAACAAGGTTACCTTCTTTATCTCCTTTAGCTGCTCCTGTATCTGCCGGTTAGTTTCATCAAATTGGACGGTTGCACCACCAAATTTGCTATCGGTCAGGATCAATTTCCTGGAATCCATGAATTGTGCGCCATCCACATACCTGGCGATGAGGGTAGCAGACAGACGTTCACCGAAACTGAGCAAGAAATCGAGGGTTTTGTCACTCAGGTCCTGTAGTTGATACACTCCCTGTAACACGTCCTGAAACTCATCGAGAAGAGACTCAATCTCTTTATGGGTAAATGTCTTTCTTTCTCCGTCCAGCAGCTCGTCCACTGCTTGATAATGTCTTTCTCTGATGGTGGCCACCTCATCTCTGAATGCCGGATTGCGTTCACATGCCATGTGGGCGGTATGGATGATCTGATCCGTTACTCCTCCAAAAGCACTGACTACCACTGCACATGCCTGTTCCTGGTTATTAAGGATATTCCCGACCTTTTTGATGTTCTCTGTGGATCCGACAGAGGTACCACCAAATTTTAAAACTTTCATATACTTATATCAATAAAAAAGGGGTCGTTTCACCCCTTCATAAATAATTCTATGCAGGGCCGAACTCACGCACTCCGTGTCTCCATGGTCCTGTCTGCTTTCTTGATTAATCCCTGCAGTACTTTTCCGGGTCCTACTTCAGTAAATGAGCTGGCTCCGTCGGCGATCATATGCTGAACCGTCTGGGTCCACCTGACAGGAGCTGTGAGTTGAGCCACCAGGTTGCGCTTGATTTCATCAGGATCAACGGAAGGCAAAGCGTTCACATTCTGGTAGACCGGGCAAACCGGTGTACTGAAAGGGGCTGCCTGAATGGCCTCTTCCAATTCGGCCCTGGCAGACTCCATGAGCGGGGAGTGAAATGCACCACCCACTGCCAGTTTCAGCGCCCGTTTGGCACCCAGTGCTGACAACTTTTCCACGGCGGCATCGATCCCTGGTACCGAACCCGAAATGACAATCTGGCCCGGACTGTTGTAATTGGCAGCCACCACTATCTCCTCTATTTCCTCGCACACCTGTTCCACCTGATTGTCCTCCATGCCAATGATAGCAGCCATAGTAGAGGGTTGAGTTTCACAGGCTTTCTGCATGGCCAGCGCTCTTTTAAATACCAGGTTCAATCCATCTTCGAAGGAGAGTGCTCCGTTGGCCACCAGTGCGGAAAACTCACCCAGGGAATGACCCGCAACCATATCGGGCTGAAATCCAGCCAGCGTACTTGCCAATATCACTGAATGCAGAAAAATGGCAGGTTGAGTAACCCGGGTCTGTTTCAGGTCTTCTTCCTGACCCTCGAACATCAGATCGGTGATCCTGAATCCTAACACTTCATTAGCCTGTTCAAATAATTCTTTGGCCTGGGGATGCTGATCGTAGAGATCCTTTCCCATTCCCACATATTGGGCTCCCTGGCCCGGAAATACAAATGCTTGCATCACTTCAATGTATAGTTCCCACAAAAGTAATGAAAGTTAGCGAAGCTGGGCACCGATCAGATGAATAAACTCCTCACGGGTTTTTACAGATTTCAGAAAGGCTCCGGTAAATGCCGACGTGGTGGTAACGGAGTGTTGTTTTTGAATACCCCGCATGACCATGCACAGGTGAAGTGCCTCGATGACCACTGCTACTCCTAACGGTTTAAGGGTATCGTGTATACAGTCCCGGATCTGAACGGTAAGTCGCTCCTGCACCTGAAGCCTCCTGGCATATGCTTCCACCACACGGGCTATTTTACTCAGACCGGTAATGCGTCCGTCAGGAATATAGGCCACATGAGCTTTGCCGATAAAGGGCAACAAATGGTGCTCACACATGGAAAACAATTCAATGTCTTTCACAATCACCATCTCACTGTAATCTTCATTATATAGTGCAGATTTCAGAATATCTGCCGGATCAGTCCCATACCCCTGAGTAAGGAACTGCATGGCCTTGGCTACCCGTTTCGGGGTCTCCTTCAATCCTTCCCGCTGACCATTCTCCCCCAGCAGGTTCAAAACCTCCCTGTATTGATCAGTTAGTTTTGCTGTGATTTCATCATCCCATCGGTCGACCCTGTCGTATCCTCCACTTTGGTTCTTCCCGAGCCCGTTATTTATTATGTCCATACCTGTTTAGTTTCCAAAGTATTCAACTGAATTATTCTCTGTTTCCTGAATCTTAACAGCGTGCAACTCCACATTCAGTGCCTGAATGTGATCATCGAGCTCGTTCCAGATCCCTTTTGCAAGGTTTTCGGTGGAGACGAACTGATCTTTCATGAAACCCACCTCTGTGTTAATGTTCTTATGATCCAGTTTTACTATGACTTTCTCACGAATCACCAGGCTCAATTGTTTCAGATCCACTACATAGCCGGTTTCGGGATTCACTTCCCCTTTGATGGTCACCCAAAGGATGTAGTTATGCCCATGCCAGTTGGGATTGGCGCAGGGACCATACATTTTTTCATTCTCATCATCGGAGAGCTCCGGATTGAACAGCCTGTGTGCCGCACTAAATCGTTCTCTGCGTGTTAAGTATACCATAATGCTTCTAAACACAAAGAAAAGAAATATAGCGGAGATTGTTCATCAATTCAAAACTAATCATGAACATTGATTATGAGTCAAATATCAAAAACTGAGTGATTTTTACCTAAAATCAATAACTTGGGGTATGATTGTACCAAAAGGATGTGATCAATTAGGATGGATAAGGCACCTGAAGCTGATAGATCATAGTGACAGCATCCAGGCAATTTAAAATATGGGAAAACCAGTGCAACTATCTGATGAAGAATAGAGTCAATAAAAGATTGAGCGATACAATCTGGATAGAAATTGTTTCGATAAATAATCTGCATCATATCATTGACGGTAAGAAAATGTATTGATTATGCTGGATCCTTATACAGAATGAAAGGAGTGAATTAATCCCGAGTTTTACCCAATCCTTACACTCAATCCATGAAAACAGTATTCATGATTTCCAATTTGATTCTGACTACGATCCATGTACATTCGCAGAGCTACATTGCTGATTATTCGGTAGCGAAGGAGGAAGTGTTACGAAGTATACCGGCGGAGTTCATTGACAAGGCCAGGACTGATCTGGTTGTAGCGTATCAGCATAGTTTACATGGCACCCATGTATCCAGGGGTGTGTTTGGATTGCAGGATTACAAGGCAGGGGATGAGGTTACATTTGCCGTTTCTACTACTCAGATGTCAGGAAAGCTTGAATTCAGGGACTATGCACTGTCAAGCTATGCACCTTCAGGAGTTGATGCTTCAGATCTTAGCAGAGATGAAACGGCATTTATACAGTCCACCAGGAATTATTTGGATGCTCCTGAAAATGCAAGCGTCAATGTAGTCATGTGGGCATGGTGTAACATTGCGGGCCACAACATCGCAGCCAATTATCTTCCGGGAATGGATGCATTGGTTTCAGAATATGGTCCGGGAGGAACGAAGATCGGGACAGGTGGGGGGCAGAGGGAAAATCCCGTCACCTTTGTTTTTATGACCGGTCATGCCAATGTGCGGGCCAATACCAGTTCCACTGATCCGAAGCACCTTGCTGATCTTATAAACAACCATTGCCTGGCCAACGGCTATTACTGTTTGGATTATTACTCCATAGATACTCATGATATGGATGATAATTACTGGGAAGATGCAGGGGATAACGGAAATTCAACTGCCTATGGAGGTAATTATTATAAGGATTGGCAGACTTCGCATACATTGGGAGTAGATTTTTTCGAGAATAAGAGATCACCTGGCGGAGAGGTAGCTTACGGAGCACAGACCACTCAGCATATTACTTCCAACAGGAAAGGGTATGCTTTCTGGTGGATTCTGGCAAGGATTGCAGGTTGGAACGACAATCAATCCAATTCGGACGAGTCATCGGCACTAAATCGGATCGTTATATACCCAAATCCTGGAAATGGAGAGGTACATATTGAATATATGATTTCGATGATTGACAGATTACAGGTGTATAATATGGATGGGAGAAAAATATTTGAGACTCAAATACGGAATGTTTCTTCTTCTATGAAGATAGAATTATCAGATATTAAACCGGGTATTTATGGGCTAAAATTGCTAAATGGAAGTGAGGTTGTACATTTCAGTAAATTCATTCTGACTCATTAAGCTAACAGTGCTATTTCGACTGAAGCATGATTTGGAGCTTTATAAAGGAAATGAAATACAGGTACTGGATATCAGTTGTATTGGCCATCTGCAGTATGCCATTGATTAACTTAGCATATGCCCAAAACTACATTGCTGATTATTCGGTAGCGAAGGAGGAAGTGTTACGAAGTATACCGGCGGAGTTCATTGACAAGGCCAGGACTGATCTGGTTGTAGCGTATCAGCATAGTTTACATGGCACCCATGTATCCAGGGGTGTGTTTGGATTGCAGGATTACAAGGCAGGGGATGAGGTTACATTTGCCGTTTCTACTACTCAGATGTCAGGAAAGCTTGAATTCAGGGACTATGCACTGTCAAGCTATGCACCTTCAGGAGTTGATGCTTCAGATCTTAGCAGAGATGAAACGGCATTTATACAGTCCACCAGGAATTATTTGGATGCTCCTGAAAATGCAAGCGTCAATGTAGTCATGTGGGCATGGTGTAACATTGCGGGCCACAACATCGCAGCCAATTATCTTCCGGGAATGGATGCATTGGTTTCAGAATATGGTCCGGGAGGAACGAAGATCGGGACAGGTGGGGGGCAGAGGGAAAATCCCGTCACCTTTGTTTTTATGACCGGTCATGCCAATGTGCGGGCCAATACCAGTTCCACTGATCCGAAGCACCTTGCTGATCTTATAAACAACCATTGCCTGGCCAACGGCTATTACTGTTTGGATTATTACTCCATAGATACTCATGATATGGATGATAATTACTGGGAAGATGCAGGGGATAACGGAAATTCAACTGCCTATGGAGGTAATTATTATAAGGATTGGCAGACTTCGCATACATTGGGAGTAGATTTTTTCGAGAATAAGAGATCACCTGGCGGAGAGGTAGCTTACGGAGCACAGACCACTCAGCATATTACTTCCAACAGGAAAGGGTATGCTTTCTGGTGGATTCTGGCAAGGATTGCTGGCTGGAACAATAACCAGGGATCCATATTAGTCAATTCCGTACAACTATCTTCTGAGGGGAGTGTTACAGAGATGCTAACCGGGGAATCACTGCAATTTTCAGCCGAGGTTTTACCCGCAGATGCTACCAATAAGGAGATCACCTGGAGTGTTGAGGGCCAGACCGGCTCTGGAACAATCACACAGGATGGATTATTGACGGCGACGAGTCAGGGTACCGTGAATGTTGTTGCCACCGCTCAGGATGGATCTGGCACCACCGACAACATGCAGATTGCCATCAGCGATCCGGTGATACCAGTGGCTGATATTGTCGTTACTACAGTCGGTGATGTGACTGAAATGCTTACAGGAGAGACACTTCAGTTTTCAGCTGAGGTATTACCTGCCAATGCAACAAACAAGGATATTACCTGGAGTATATTGGACCAGACGGGTTCAGGAACAATAACCCAGGAGGGCGTGCTGACAGCAATATTAGAGGGTACAGTGACGGTCAAAGCCACTGCCCAGGATGGATCGGGGACAACAGGCAGCTTGCAGATTACTATTACTGATCCTGTGATACCTGTGACCGAAATCAATGTTTCTTCGGTTGGTGACTTAATCGAGATATTTACAGGGGACACTCTGCAGCTCACAGCAAATGTATTGCCCACTGACGCAACAAACAAAGATATTACCTGGAGTGTGTCAGACCAGACAGGCTCAGGCACCATAACGCAGGGTGGAATATTGACAGCGATAAATCCGGGCACTGTGCTGATTGTAGCCACAGCTCAGGATGGATCAGGGACTTTTGGTAATTTACAGATCACCATTACCGATCCTGTGGTACCGGTTATCCATATCAATGTAAACACAGAAGGTGACGTATCAGAGATCCTTACGGGGTCAACCCTTAACTTTTCAGCCGAAGTGTTGCCTTCAAATGCGACGAACAAGGATATTGCCTGGAGTGTTTTGGACCAGACGGGTTCAGGTACTATATCCCAAGCAGGTTTACTGACTGCCACATTGGAAGGTACGGTACTTGTCGTGGCCACTGCGCAGGACGGATCAGGCATTTCAGGTAGTAAGCAGATCACCATTACTGATCCTGTGATACCGGTTTCTCAAATCATCGTTTCTGCGGTGGGGGGTGTAACCGAGGTCTTGACAGGGAATACTTTACAGTTCTCAGCAGAGGTGCTGCCAATCAATGCCACGAACAAGAATTTCGCATGGAGTGTGTCGGATCAGACCGGCTCGGGCACTATATCTCAGAGTGGATTACTAACCGCAACAAGCCAGGGTACAGTGTTGATCATAGCCACTGCCGAAGATGGATCAGGCACAACAGGCACCTTACAGATCACCATTATCGATCCAGTGGTACTGGTTACCCATATCAATGTTTCTACGGTCGGCAGTGTTACGGAAGTCCTAACAGGGGGGACTCTTCACTTTTCAGTTGAGGTGTTACCGGCAAATGCGACCAATAAGGACATTGAATGGAGTGTAGTGGATCAGACAGGTTCCGGAACCATAACCCAGTCGGGTTTACTTACAGCAACATTGGAGGGTACGGTATTGGTAGTGGCTACCTCTCTGGATGGATCAGGTACAACGGGAAATATACAGATTACCATTATCGATCCTGTGGTACCTGTGAACCAGATCACGATTTCTTCAGAAGGTGGTATTACAGAGGTCCTAACAGGTGGGACTCTTCAGTTTTCAGCGTTTGTACTGCCAACTAATGCAACGAACAAAGAGATTTCTTGGAGTGTATTGAACCAGACCGGTTCAGGAGCAATCGACCAGGATGGGCTTTTGACTACGATGAGCCCGGGTACATTGTCAGTGTTAGCCACGGCCGAGGATGGATCAGGTACAACCGGGAGCATGCAGATCACCATTACCGATCCTGTGGTACCGGTTATCCAAATCAATGTGTCTACGACAGGTAATATAACAGAGGTCTTAACGGGAGGGAACCTTCAATTCTCAGCCGAGGTATTGCCCTCAGATGCCACTAATCAGGATATTACCTGGAGTGTTGTGGACCAGACTGGCTCTGGAACTATTACCCAGGACGGTTTCTTTACAGCCATGAGCCCGGGTATATTATCCGTAGTAGCCACTGCCCAGGATGGATCAGGCACAACCGGCAGCTTACAGATCACTATTTCCGATCCCGTAGTACCGGTCACCCAAATCAATGTCTCTACGGATGGTGGTGTATCGGAAGTCCTAACAGGGGGGACTCTTCAGTTTTCAGCTGAAGTAATGCCCGCAAATGCAACAAACAAAGATGTTACATGGAGTATCATTGATCTGACGGGTTCAGGAGTCATTTCCCAAAATGGGTATTTAACTGGAGTGAACGCGGGAACAGTGATGGTAGTAGCTACCGCACAGGATGGATCAGGTATAACAGGTAGCATGCAAATCACTATTACCGATCCGGTTGTACAGGTAACCCATATTAATATTACTACTGAAGGAAGTGTTACAGAGGTATTGACCGGAGGGACAATTCAGTATTTCGTAGAGGTGTTGCCCATAGATGCTACAAATAAGGGAATTATATGGAGTGTGTTGGACCAGACCGGATCAGGAACAATATCACAGGATGGATTACTGACGGCAGTAAGCCCGGGGACAATTCTTGTAGAAGCCACTGCTCAGGATGGATCGGGTACAGTAGGCAATATGCAAATCACGATTGTAGATCCGGTTGTACCCGTAACAGCAATCAATGTTATTACAGGAGGAGGTGTGACTGAGATTATTAGCGGGAGCACTCTTCAGTGCTCAGCAGAGGTGCTACCCGTAGACGCAACTCACAGAGAAATTTCCTGGAGCGTTTTAAGTCAGACCGGATCAGGTACAATCACTCAGAATGGATTATTGACTGCAGTGAGTCCGGGAGCAGTGCTTGTGGTGGCAACCGCTCAGGATGGATCAGGGGTAACAGGCAGCGTGCAGATTATTATCATCGACCAGGTGATACCCGTTGCCCAAATCAAAGTTTCTACAGTCGGCAATCAGGTCGAGATTATTACAGGGAATACTCTTCAATTCTCAGCTCATGTATTGCCAATTGATGCAACGAATAAAGATATTACCTGGAGTGTATTGAACCAGTCAGGCTCAGGTACTATATCCCATGGAGGATTATTGACAGCGATAAGTCCTGGAACAGTTCTGGTAACAGCCACTGCCCAGGATGGATCAGGTATTACGGGCAGTATGCAGGTCACTATTACCAATCCAATTATACCTGTATCCCGTATTATTGTTACTTCGGAGGGTGGTGTGACGGAGATTATAAAGGGAGAGTCACTACAGTTTTCAGCGGAGGTTTTGCCGGCAGATGCGACTAACAAGGATATTACCTGGAGTGTGTTGGAACAGACTGGTTCAGGGACTATCAACCAGGATGGTGTATTAACCACGACCAGGGACGGCACTGTAACAGTCGTAGCTACTTCCCATGATGGCTCAGGTTCAACAGGTAGTATGCAAATTCGCATCAAGGAACCCACTGTGGACGTTACAACAATCCATATTCGCTCTGTAAACGGAAAGGCGGATGTATTTATTGGAGGCACTCTCTTGCTGATAGCTAATGTTTTGCCTGTAGATGCATCCAACAAATCCATTGTTTGGAGTATTGATAATATGTCTGGTGTAGCGACCATTGACCAGAATGGGCTGTTAAGAGCAATGTCTAAAGGTGAAGTTACAGTGGTTGCTACTGCACTGGATGGATCTGGAGCTAAGGGTACGATGGATGTTTATATTTCAGATCAAAAGATCATGGTGAGTTCGGTTAGAATACTTCCTCAGGGAGATGTTAACCGGTTACCTATTGGAAACTCACTGCAATATGACCTATATGTGTTGCCTTTAAATGCCTCAAACCGGAGTGTCATCTGGCGGGTTGAGAATATAACTGGGGATGCTAGTATTACACAGGGTGGGCTTGTATTCGGGGAACTGGAAGGAACAGTCAACGTAATTGCAATTGCACTGGATGGAAATGGTATTCGTGATACTTCTGTACTCTCGATTATCCCGTCGATCATGGTTGATTCGATCATCCTGACCACTGAATCAGGAAAGGGAGAGGTAGGAATAGGTGGGAATCTGCAATTTTTGGCTGAAGTATTACCATGGAATGCAACAAACAGGGGTGTGACATGGCAAGTGGGAAATATTACCGGAGAAGCCTCCATCACAATGGATGGATTCTTTACAGCTCTCTCTCCCGGAACGGTAGAAGCAATAGCCAGGGCCCAGGATGAATCGGGAATTGAGTGCGTTTTTTCAGTGACAATACGTGATTGGGGTACAGAGGTGGAGTTTAATGAGGTGGATGACGTCTCTGTTTACCCCAATCCGGGAAATCATATCATATATCTTTCCATTGGCGAGAGAAAAGTTGACCTCCTTCAGGTGCTGAATATGACGGGTTCTGTTGTTAATGAAACGAAAGTGCAACTTGACTTGCCGGTGATAGGTATTGATCTCAGCACATGCCCACCTGGTCCATATCTTATCAGGCTTTTTTCAGGTGACAATGTGTTAGTGAAGCAACTTATAATTGCCAGATAAGAGATGGACATATTAAGGGAAACAGCCATTTTCAAACTCAAAGAGTATATAAAGAACGAAAAGACCATTATCCATTGTCTGGCCTCTGAAGCTGTTATGCGTGCAGTGGCCAGAAAATTAGGAGAAGATGAGGTAAGGTGGGGGCTTACAGGACTTCTGCACGATATTGATGTGGAGGTTACCCATGCAGATCCCAAATTGCATGCTACAAAGGCTGGCGAGTTACTGGATGAACTGAATTTGGATGAAGAGATGCTGGAAGCAATTCGCCTGCATAATGATGAAGCGACAGATATACCAAGATCAACCCGCCTTCATCATGCACTCGCTGCAGGAGAGACTATAACCGGGCTCATTTATGCCACAACCCTTGTCTATCCCGACAGAAAGATCGAGAGCGTTAAGTACAAATCGATTCGTAAACGGATGAAGGAGAAAGCATTTGCTGCCAGTGTGAATCGAGATCATATCCTGGAATGTGAAAAGATCGGTATCCCTTTGGATGAATTCATCCGGATCTCCGTGGATGCCATGTGTGAAATATCAGATAAAATCGGACTGTAGCCGCTGTCCATAAGTTCATTTTCATAATGCGGTTTGATTGAGCTTTTTTGCTGTGGTCAGACATATCCTCAGAAAGTATAATAACCACGAGATTATACCTAAGAATTTCAGTGCATCTTCAATCAAGGTCTGAGTATGGACATCCATTATATCGGGAATAACATCGATAAAAACGGATACTCCAAAATAGACAAAGGATAGTATCAGCAGCAAATATTCAGTACTAAGTATCAAACGTGAGAAGTAGAGCAGATATCCCAGTAGAATCACGAAGTATACCAGATAAAAGATACGATCGTGTACATGAAGGTATTGAGGCCCAATCATTTCATGGATTAATAACAGGTCATCCAGCAACAGGTACAAAGTTAAATAAGCTGATGAGAGCAGGAACCGTCCTAACTTCTTTTCAATTCTGTTCCTCGTAATGGAAAAAACGAAGAAACAGAGTACGGCCACAGTACACCAAAGCAAGATCCCCACATTTGACAGTATCCCGGCCAGAGGATGAAGTCTTCCCAGCTGGTTTGGATCTCTTGTAATCATTCCATAATCAATCGATAGTTGGGAACCGAGAATCGCAATTCCCGCAAACAATATGAGGAGTATGAAATGAGATATCAGAATAATTCGTCCAAGTTTGTTAAACTGTACAGGCAGGCCTCTGAAGATGTCCTGAAGAAGAGAATAGTTAATTTTCATATTTATCTGTATTGGGTGATGTTTACACTTTCACCTTATTGGGGTTGATTGCTATGGACCACCTGATGTCCTAAAAGCCGGTCATACCGGGATCCGGGGGGACGATGGTAAAAGAGGATCAGGTACTCATTCTCCGTTTCAAAATGACTTCCTTCAATCTCGTCCATATCAAATTGCTCGGATAGCGCAGGTAGAAACAGGTATCTGTAATTATAGACTCCCTGTTTTAGCAGAAGCGTTTTCATATACGCACCTTCCCCGGCCTTATAATCCATTCTGTTCAGGTCGTTGAACTGCCAGTTGGTGAGGGCACCTGCAATGTATACAGAGCCATCCATCGGGTAGGGCATCTCAAGGTTGAAATGGACGAACACGTAATCTGCATCCAGATCCGGATCGTGTCCTCCTTCTGATACGATGGCATACCTCCCATTGATATCCTCTTTGGAAAAATAGTTGTGAGAAGGGTTTGGCCGATCGGGTTTGAGCTCAAAATGGAAATAGGGATCCACATAGTCAATTCGCTGCACATAATAAGTGGGTATCCGGGTGTTCTTGGTATCGAAGAACCTGAATTCATTTCCACCCGGGAAAACATTCTCCTCGTGGTAGTCATAGACCAGTTCCCCGTCGTTCACCATATAAGGCACTAAATTCCAGATACCCAGGTCCCACAGACCGTTCTGGAAAATAACGACCCGTGTCTCACTAAAAGGATCGTTGATCTTTACACCCGCATGGTGGACCGTAAAGTCTACTTCCTGACAGCACCCTTTATAGGGATTCAAAAGTGGAATTCCCGCATTGGCTGCAATATTGACTCGTCCTTCGGTGACCATGAACCGTTTTGTAAACACCACCTGATCAGGATCCCAGTCCCTGTACACCACCAGCAGATAATTTCCTGAAACTGTCAATCGGGTGTTTTCATTGGGAAGATTCAGCGTATAGTGCAGGTAACTATAATAGGTATTAAAAGATGGGGTTCCACCGGTTATCTCATTTTCAGAATACCCCTCCAGGTACTCCTGTTCGGTAAGCTCCGATAGCGTCCAGTCGGCATTGCAATGGATCACCTTATAGAGAAATGTGGGTTGCTCCTTCGAAAGATCATCAAATTCCAGCACCAGCGGAACGTCCTCATATAGTCTAGTGACAGGATAACTCAATGGCCAGCCCTCTCTATAGAGTTGTACTGTTTTTATATTCTGATCTACTACCATCTCATGTAACATCCCTTCACTGTCTGCAAAGTGAAGCTGACCAAAAACAGGAATAAAGATGGCCTGAATCAGGTTAAAAAATGGGATGATAACCGCTCTTACTTTCATTAGTAACTATCTATTTATTTTATTGGTCTAATGTAACTTACCATAACAATAATTACATATCCTTTTGGGATAATAATGTAATTATTGTCATGGACGTTTCATATGTTTTTTTACTATTACCATGAATTTCTTTCTAACCTCAAGAACCATACCTGATAATACATATCGACAAATCTAGATTTTCAGATATATATCGTGAAACATTGTTTGACGGTTCACAAAAATAGCTATTTTTACACTCATAATTACTGTTACAAAGTTCACAATGGCTGAGGTAATAAAAATCAGAAAAGGCCTGGATATTAAAATGAACGGCCGGGCTGAAAAAATCTATGTAAAGGCTCCTAGGGCCAAAACCTATGCAGTAAAACCAGCAGACTGGCATGGTCTTACTCCCAAGATCATACCCAAACTGTGTGATCCGGTTAAGGTAGGGACCCCCATCTTCTATGATAAGTACCATCCGGAGGTTAAGTTTACTTCTCCGGTAAGCGGAATTCTGTTGTCCATCAGAAGGGGGGAGCGAAGAAGGATCATTGAAGTGATTGTGGAGGATGATGGCAAGGACATCCAGGAAACATTCTTTCAGGGAGATCCCAATGACCTGACCAAGGAACAGATCATTGAGAACCTGTTGGAGAGCGGCCTCTGGCCTATGATCCGACGACGTCCATATACGGTGATCGCCCGAACGGACGAGATACCCAAATCGATTTTTATCTCAGCGTTTGATACATCACCTTTGGGACCTGACTACGATTTTCTTCTGAAGGATAGTGAGGAGGATTTTCAGTGGGGGGTGAATGCGTTGAAAAAACTGACCGAAGGAAAGGTCCATCTCAACCTGGATGGCAGGTATCCTTCGGTCCGTACACTTGGCTCCATTAAGGGTGTAGAGATTAACCGCTTTAAAGGTCCGCACCCCGCAGGTACCGTAGGTACCCAGATCCACAAGCTGGATCCCATCAACAAAGGTGAGGTGGTTTGGACGGTTAATCCTCAGGATGTGGTGGCTATTGGCAGATTGTTTAAGTCAGGGAAATATGATCCTTCAGTCGTGGTAGCGCTCACTGGTTCAAGAGTGGTGAAACCACAATACTACAAGACCATCAGAGGTACAGAGGTAGCTCCTTTATTGGAAGGTCAACTAAAAGAAGGTGAGAACCGTGTGATCAGCGGGCATGTGCTGAACGGTCTGACAACCGATCCTGAAAAAGGGCATGTGGGCTTCTTCAGCTCACAGGTGACTGTGATTCCCGAAGGAAATTACCATGAATTGTTCGGCTGGATATTGCCAGGATTCAAAAAGTTATCTGTATCCAGATCTTTTGCTTCGACCTGGCTGGCCCCCAACGGCAAATTTAATTTGGATACGAACTATCACGGGGGGGAAAGGGCCTTTGTAATGACCGGAGAATATGAAAAGGTCCTGCCCATGGATATTTACCCTGTGCAACTGCTCAAGGCCATTCTCATCAATGACATAGATAAGATGGAGCAGTTGGGCATCTACGAAGTGGATGAGGAGGACCTGGCTCTGTGCGAATTTGTTTGCACCTCCAAGATACCGGTCACTAAGATCCTACGTGACGGGCTTAGATCACTGAGAAAAGACCTGGAAGAATAAAACCTACACCAACAGATACAAATGAGTGCTTTAAGAAGATTTGTAGATAAGATCAAGCCTCCTTTCGAGAAGGGAGGCAAACTCCATATGTTCCTGTCCGGATTTGAGGCCATTGAGACCTTCTTTTTTGTGCCGAATCGTACAACCATTGGACGTGTGCATGTGAGGGACGCCAATGATATGAAACGGACTTTGATCATAGTCCTCTTTGCCATGGTTCCTGCTCTGCTATTTGGGATCTGGAATACCGGATTCCACCATTTCCAGGCCCTGGGTGTGGAAGCCGAATTCTGGCAAATGGTCTGGTTCGGGTTTCTGAAGATACTTCCCATCATCATCGTGTCCTATGTGGTGGGATTGGGTATTGAGATAGCCTTTGCCCAGAAGCGGGGTCATGAAGTGGCCGAAGGGTACTTTGTCTCAGGAATGCTGATCCCTCTTGTGATGCCTGCAGACGTACCTCTCTGGATGGTGGCGGTTGCTACTGTTTTTGCCGTGGTGATTGGAAAGGAGGTATTCGGGGGGACCGGAATGAACATCCTGAATCCTGCATTGGTAGCCAGGGCATTCCTGTTTTTTGCCTATCCCAGTCACATGTCTGGGGATAAAGTCTGGATCGCCGGACTCGCCGAGGGAACCGGAGTAGTTGATGGGTATTCAGGTGCCACTATTCTGGGACAGGCTGCCGGGAATACCTCCACATTCGTAAATGGATTGGGTGAGGTCTATTCGACCTGGGATATGTTTCTGGGGACCATTCCGGGTTCCATTGGAGAGACCTCTACCATTGCTATCTTGCTGGGAGCGTTGATCCTGATCTTAACAGGCGTGGGCAGCTGGAAGATCATCTTTTCGGTATTTGCCGGAGGTGCATTAATGGGATTGATACTGAACGCTTTTGCAGTGAATGCCTATATGGAATTACCCTTCTGGGAGCATCTGATCCTGGGAGGATTTGCATTCGGTGCGGTATTCATGGCCACTGATCCCGTTACTGCTACTCAAACAGAACGAGGCAAGTGGATCTACGGATTCCTCATCGGTGTTCTGGCCATTTTAATCCGTGTGCTCAATCCGGCTTATCCGGAAGGAGTGATGCTGGCCATTCTGTTGATGAATGTCTTCGCGCCGTTGATCGATCACTATATTGTTGAAGCCAACATCCGCAAAAGGTTGAAACGAGCTAAAGTTACTGCAAACTAATATCACACTGACGAGCATGAGAAGTTTTAGCAATACATACATATTTGTCTTTTCACTAATTATGGTGACGATTGTGGCCGTCCTGCTCTCTTTCGTCTCCATGCAGCTGAAACCCCGCCAACAGATGAACCTGGAAATTGAGAAGAAGCAGGATATTCTGAGATCAGTGGGATTGGCGCAGCAGGTGGCAGAGGTAAGTGATAAGAACAGTTACATTGAAGAGGAGTTTGACAAGTTCATCACCGACTCCTATGTGATCGATTTTGAAGGGAACCAGGTCGAAACCGATGCATTCGAAGTGATGCTTAGCCTGCATGCAGAGATCCGTCTTCCGCAGGAGGAAAGGAACTATCCAGTATTCGTATATGTGAATGGAGAGGGTGAGAATAAGTATGTGATACCTGTAAGAGGTAAAGGACTTTGGGGACCTATCTGGGGTTATATCGCACTGAACGATGATCTGAATACCATTTACGGTGCAGTCTTCGACCACAAGGGGGAGACCCCAGGTCTCGGATCTGATATCAATAAGGATTGGTTCATGGAGCCCTTTACCGGAAAAACCCTCTTTGATGAAAAGGGGAAGTTCGTATCCATTGAAGTGGTCAAAGGCGGGGCTGATCCTGCTGATCCCCATGGGGTGGATGCCATATCCGGTGGTACCATCACTTCAAAAGCACTGGAAGAGATGGTTAAGGATTGTATGCAGGGATATATCAACCACTTTAGCCAGCAAACTGGCAGATAAGGTAAAAGGAAAAGTTAAAAGATATGAGTAGCGAAAAGGAACCTTTATTTTCGGCGAAGAATCTCAAGCTTTTGAGTGAGCCATTGGGACAGAGTAATCCCATTACAGTACAGGTACTGGGGATCTGTTCGGCTCTGGCTGTAACCGTTAAACTGAAACCATCCATAGTACTGGCTCTATCGGTAGTGGTGGTAATGTCTGTTTCCAATGTGGTGATCTCACTACTGCGAAAGATGGTGCCACCCAGGATACGGATCATTGTACAGCTGACGGTAATCGCCACCATGGTGATCCTGGTGGACCAGGTGCTGAAGGCGTATGCTTACGATGTGAGTAAACAACTGTCGGTTTTTGTAGGATTGATCATAACGAACTGTATCATTATGGGCCGCCTGGAAGCATTTGCCCTGGGGAATAAACCATGGGCTTCCTTTTTAGATGGACTGGGAAATGCAGCCGGTTACGGAGTGATCCTGATCATTGTGGCATTCTTCAGAGAGCTGCTGGGATCGGGGACCCTGCTGGATATGCAGGTGATCCCACAGGCATTTTACGATGCCGGATACGAGAACAACGGGATGATGATCCTGCCGCCCATGGCCCTGGTAGTTGTGGGCATTATCATATGGGTGCAGCGATCACGCCGGAAAGATCTGATCGAAAATTAGTCTGAATTGCAATAGAAATACAATATATCCATGGAAAATCTGGTCAATATATTCGTAAAGTCCATCTTCATCGATAACATGGTCTTTGCCTATTTCCTGGGCATGTGTTCGTACCTGGCTGTATCGAAAACGGTCAAGACTTCCACTGGTCTGGGAATTGCAGTGATCTTTGTGCTGGGATTTACAGTGCCTATTAATTACCTGATCGAGAATTACATTCTGAAGGCAGGTGCGTTAACCTGGATCACTCCCAGTCTGGCCGATGTGGATCTGAGTTTTCTCACTTTTATTATGTTTATCGCTGTAATTGCCTCAATGGTTCAGTTGGTGGAGATGGTAATCGAAAAGTTTGCTCCCACCCTATACACTTCGCTGGGGATATTTCTGCCTTTGATAGCTGTAAACTGTGCCATTTTGGGAGGATCGCTCTTTATGCAGGAGCGTGAGTATGCTGGCATCGGAGAGGCTACCATTTTTGGACTGGGTTCAGGTGTGGGCTTTTTCCTGGCTATTGTAGGCATCGCGGCTATCCGGGAGAAAATTCAATACTCCAATGTGCCAGCACCTTTACGCGGACTGGGCATCACATTTATTATTACCGGTTTGATGGGTATCGCATTTATGAGTTTTATGGGAATCAAATTGTAATAAAAAGAATTTAATATGGTCTTTCTCACTTCAACAGTTACTGTCATCCTGATCAGCATAGCAGTATTCCTATTTGTGATCCTGTTGCTGGTAATTATGTTGCTGTACGCCAGGTACAAGCTTACTCCACAGGGTGATGTACAACTTAAAGTCAATGATAAGGAGTTTACTGTTTCGCCGGGAAGTACGGTGCTGAACACACTCACCGATAATGACATCTTCCTGCCTTCCGCATGTGGTGGAGGCGGAACCTGCGGGATGTGCAAGTGCCAGGTGCTGGAGGGAGGCGGTAGTATTTTGCCCACTGAGACGGGATTCTTTACCCGTAAGGAACAGCAGCAGCAGTGGAGGCTGGGATGCCAGGTGAAGCTGAGGGAGGACATGGCCATTGAGATCCCTGAAGAGATATTGGGGATCAAGAAGTGGGAATGCGAAGTGGTTTCCAATAATAATGTGGCCACATTTATCAAGGAATTTGTGGTGAGGCTTCCCGAAGGAGAGAAACTCAACTTCAAATCGGGAGGATACATCCAGATTGATGTACCCAAGCTGGAGGTGGATTTCTCCAAGGAAGTTGATGTGGAGGAGGAGTACCGTGACGAGTGGGATAAGTACAAAATGTGGGACCTCCATATGAAGAATCCGGAGGAGACCTACCGCGCCTATTCCATGGCCAATCACCCTGCAGAGGGCAATATCGTGATGCTGAATATCAGGATTGCCACGCCCCCCTGGGATGTAAGCCATGGCCGTTTTAAGGATGTGAATCCGGGGATATGTTCTTCCTACATCTTTTCCCGTAAGCCGGGAGATAAGGTGATGGTATCCGGACCCTACGGTGAGTTCTTCATCAAAGATACCAGGAAGGAGATGATGTATGTGGGGGGTGGTGCCGGTATGGCCCCCATGCGTTCTCATATCTTCCATCTTTTCCACACACTAAAGACAGAACGGAAAGTTACTTACTGGTACGGGGCCAGATCCAAGCGGGAGATCTTTTATGAAGATCATTTCCGGGCCATAGAGAAGGAGTTTCCGAATTTCACGTTCAATATTGCCCTATCTGAGCCCAAGGAGGAAGATAATTGGGAAGGATATACAGGATTTATCCACAAGGTGTTGTATGACAATTACCTCAGGTACCATGAAGAGCCAGAGGAGATCGAATATTATATGTGTGGTCCTCCAATGATGAATGAGGCAGTCACTAACCTGCTCTACGACCTGGGGGTTCCGGATGAGATGGTTGACTTCGATGACTTCGGATAAGCAAATCTAAACGATTACAAACCGGGTGTTATAGCGCAACTGAACCGAGTTTACGAGCTCGGCGAAGCCAAATTCGCATAAATACGAATTGTAGGTTGCTTACATAGCACCCGGTTTGTTTTTATGCTTAGCTTAGCAGAGATTATGAACGGGAAATATTTAATCAGCTTTATCCTGCCCCTTTTTATTGCAGGTTGTAATCCGTATAGTGGAGATGGGGAGTATTATGCCATTCAGGGTTTTACCCAGGGCACCACGTATAGCATTAAATATCAGCACCCTTACGAGGATGACCTTAAAGGTCAGATCGACTCACTTCTAAGAGTATTTGACAGTTCCCTATCTTCTTATGATTCCACCAGCATAATCAGCGCGATTAACCGGAATCAGCCGAATACCAAAACCGATACGCTGTTCAGGACTGTATTTCGGGAAGCGGGTAGGGTATACCAACTTTCAGGAGGGGCTTTCGATATCACACTGGCCCCTTTGATCAATGCATGGGGATTCGGACCCGGAGAGCAGTTGGAAGTGGATAGCGCCATGGTGGACAGCTTACTTCAGCACGTAGGAATGGAGAAAGTGGCACTGGCAGCCGATAGCGTCTATAAAAGCCATCCTGCGGTAACTCTGAATGTAAATGCCATAGCACAGGGGTACGCTGTAGATTATTTAGCTCAATACCTGGAAAGCCTGGGATGCCGGAATTACATGGTGGAGATCGGGGGGGAAATCAGAACCAGCGGGACAAATCCCTCGGGCATATTCTGGAAGATAGGAGTGGACAGGCCTGAGTATGGCAATATGATCCCTGGCGATCAGCTACAGGTCATTCTCAGCATGCACAACCGATCCCTGGCCACCTCAGGCAACTACAGGAAATTTTATGAAAAAGATGGGATCAGAATTACCCATTCCATCGATCCCGTCACCGGATATCCCAAAGAATCGAGATTACTGAGTGTTACCGTGTTGACTGAACAGTGCATGACAGCCGATGCCTATGCCACAGTCTGTATGGTACTGGGATTGGAGAAGGCGCAGGAGTTCATTGAAGGATTGAAGAATACGGATGCCTATTTCATTTATGGAGATGAGATGGGTAATTACCAGGTATGGTATACCCACACTTTGAAGAAATATATTGAATTGCCCTGAGTGCTATTAGCCGCATGACCTGTATTTCACTTCATCCGTCTTTTCCGTGTATCGCTCAAAAAAGCAATGGAACCATTGCCTATTTTCCTTACATTTAGAGGTACACAAACATGGGTCTAAGCACTATTTCTATGGATAAGATATATCCCATTTGTATATGTTTCCTCCATCTATATCTGGCATCCTGTCATGCTCAGGTACCCGGATGTACTGATCCGCTGGCCAATAATTATGATCCTTCAGCCACGATAAATGATGGCAGCTGTACCTACGATCCTTTTTCGGTTTCACCTGGCCACACAGTCGAACTGAGTGAAATCCTCAGCGAGACTTCCGGTCTGATCCTATGGGATGGACTGATATGGACGCACAACGACAATACAGATACCAAGCTTTATGGCCTGGACACCATTTCAGGTAACATTATCAAAGAATATGACCTGCAGCAAGTGGAAAATACGGACTGGGAGGAAATAGGGCAGGATGATGAATACATTTATGTGGGTGATTTGGGAAATAACGCCGGCAGAAGGGAAGATCTGCATCTGCTGAGGATCCATAAAACATCCCTGATTACTGGGGAACCTCTGATTGATACTGTGTGGTTCTCATACAGTGATCAGCCAGAACCGGGCCAGGATGAACCCTATGAAACCGATTTTGATTGTGAGGCTTTTGTGGTTTCGGAGGACAGCATTTACCTGTTTACAAAGCAATGGCTCAGTGCAAATACAAGCGTGTATACCTTGCCGAAGGTGCCAGGATCCTACGTCGCTCAGATAAAGGAGAGCTACGATATCCAGGGGCTGATTACTGGAGCTACTTACCTGGAATCAAAGGGAGTTTTGGTATTATGCGGATATACCAGCTTATTACATCCCTTCCTTTACCTCTTATATGATTTCGTGAAAAATGATTTCTTTTCTGGAAATAAACGCAAGATTACCATATCCCTTCCCTTTCATCAAGTGGAAGGGATTGCCACAAGGAATGGTTTGAAATACTTAATTTCCAATGAATCCTTTATATTTCAACCCGCAGCAAATAATCCTCAAAAACTCCATACTTTCGACCTGGAGGATTTACTTGGAGATTATTTCGCAAGAAATGCAGATCTGGTAGTTGAGCCTGATACGGAGGAGATAAAGATATATCCCAATCCTGCAGCACATTACGTTATGATAAAGTCGCCCATCGATCTTCTTCCCTCGGACTACCAATTGATCGATATGTCCTCCCGGGTCATGAAAGAAGGTATGCTGGAAAAGGAATACACACAGCTCGATATTAGCCGGGTAAAACCCGGTTCTTATATACTAAGAATTGAGAGATCTGGTGGAAATACCATTTCTCTGTTGAGTGTTAAGTTCTGACCGTCTGATCTTACACGATGTCCTCATACATGGATGGGTAACCTCCCACTTGCTGGTTTGACGAAGCAACTCATTTCTTAAATAAACCACTGATATGAAGGGATGAGTGTATTTCATACCTTGCGTGGTGTAGTACATGCCACATCTTGTTTCATAAAGTGAAGCGCAGCTTTCGTAAGAGATACAAGGGATTCCATACAATAAGTAGGTAAAAAGTACCTTTCCCGGGATTTCCAAGACCATATGAAATCCTTTAATCAAATTGGTATTTTGTGGTAAAGGATCAATCCCAATTATTCCTATCTTGGAAAGAAAATTCAGTGAAAAGGCCCTTCAGGGAGGATTTAGAGTTGTTCGGGTTACTTTATTTGCTCGCTCAGATCTGTGACTGAGCAGGCGAAGCTGTGCTCAGGCGGTAATATTTTTAAGGCATTCTCATATCCAATAGTTCGTTAAACTTTTAAGCGGCCATAGTGCCGTAGAATATAAGTTCCTTG
>CAZURA010000024.1:0-47362 GCA_964622985.1 uncultured Bacteroides sp.
ATGGCAAGTTATGAAATAAAACAGACATATTCAAGTTGACATGACACTAGTTTGTACAGCTTTACTTATGCTTAGACTCCAACTTGAATAAATGGTTTACTGCGGTGACTCCGAATTCAGATGATGATATATGAATTCCAGACCCGAAGCAATACCCCCCAGGGGAACATGTCCCCCATTTTTTTCAGGCCGGATACCAGATATTAAAAAATCTCCGAACCGGTCAGTGAGCAAGGTATAATAGTCCGGAATATACTTTTGTGCTTTGTCATATTCCCCCTTTAAACCGTAGTGAATAAAAAGGTATTTTCCCTCCAGCCTGTCAGGTTGCAGTTGCTTTGCCTTGTCAGTCATAAACTCACTGCAATGACCAATCATGGTGCTGCTCGAAATGAATCCCGTAAAGTCTTCGGGAGACTCAAGCATGGCATAAACGGTAAACAATCCGGCGTTCGAACCCCCATACAGAATATTTATACCATTGGTATTGAACTTCTTATCTACATAGGGCTGAAGTTCACTGGTTATAAACTCAAGAAATTCTTTTGCACCACCGGAACCGGGACGGCTTGAGATTTCCACGGGGATCATATCCCGATTACGCGATCCCGACGTAACCAATCCCACTATGATGTGTGGGCCTGTCATTATCCCATTGCCTGTAATTGTGAGGGCTTCTCTGTACAGACCAACTGCCTGAGCATCTAACAGGTAAATCACCGGATAAGACTCTTTTTTTCCAGGTATGTGGATAAACAGTTTCCTCTGTTCGCCCAACACCTTGGAATAGAACTCCTTTTTAAATACCCTGTCAAACGACATGGCAGGAGTTGAAGATTGGCCTCCAAGCTGACATGACAGAAAAAGCAGAAGTCCCAGAGCCAGGTACAGATTACGGTTTGGCATAATTCAAAGTTTATTATTCTTCCAGACAAAGTGCCCGGTTCAGGGCGACGATGGCTTCTTTGTAATCCTTTCTTCCAATGACAAATTGCATGTTTACCTGCATTAAAGATTGTGAAACAGCCTCCACGTTGATCTTCTGATCTGATAATGCAGTAGTGGCCTTGGCAAGGGATCCCGGTTTAGCGATGTTGGTACCCATGGCGCATACCAGGGCACATTTTTTTAGGGTTACCTTGTGGTAGAGCCCCTTCAGTTCAGTGGCCAAACCTTCGGCCAGGTCCCTTTCCCAGATCACCATGGTAATGCTGTTGGCATTGGTCGCCTTTAAAATATAAGAGATATGATAACGAAGCATCACTTTCATCAGGTTCATATCGTATCCCGGCTGTCCCACCATAAAAGGATCATGTACCTCAATGGCTACCACTGAATCGGAACCGGAAATGATCTCCACCTGGGACTCCTTCCCCACATAGTCATTGGAGATCAGTGTCCCCGGATGATCGGGTTCAAAGGTATTCTTTATGCGGATATGGATACCAGCTACTTCCAGGGGTTTGGAAGCTTTGGGGTGAATAGCTTCCATCCCAATATCAGCAAGTTGGTCTGCCACATTAAAGTTGGTGTAACACACTGGTCTGGAGTTCCCGACCCCAACGATGCCGGGATCTGCACTGGAAAGGTGGTACTCTTTATGGATCACCGCTTCTGCCGCCTTAACCTCCGCCGCAATCTTGCTGAATGTGACTTCCGAATATCCCCGGTCAAACTCTCTCATGATCCCTTCAGTGCCTTTTGTATAACCGGTAGCTACCGGAATGGTTTTCGAGCAATCAATGTCACTGAAAGTGCGATGAATCCTTTCATCAATGGTCAGAAACTCCGCATCGTGAAAACCACAAAGGTCCACAAACGTGGCTTCAATACCTCTGTTCTGTATGATATTAACAGAATTGAATGCGGAATGAGCTTCCCCAATAGAAGCAAGTATCTCTCTGGCAGCCAGCAAGATATTTTGCTTGTTCACATATCCTGAAGCCAGCACTTCATCCAGACTGACCAGGTAATTCTTGGATTGTTCGATCCGTTCTGTGATGAAACCATCAGCCACCTTCAGGTCCAGTCCTATTTCATCCATTTGATGATTGATCCCGATGAGTTTCCCTAGAAGTTCGTCCAGGGCTAACTTATAATCCCCGCCCTTCCTGAAGAGATCATATACCCCGGGTTCGCCCGTCTTCTTATGCTCCAGCAACCAGTTGGTCACATGGTTGTACGCAGATACTACGAAAATCCGGTCATAATACGCTCCTTCCTTTGCCTGACCTATAATGATATTTTGAAGTACGTCCCCAAACTTGGACATGGATGTGCCTCCGATCTTATGAACTGTAAGCATAATCTTAAGTATTGTATCAATTTGGCAAAATTAGTAGTTATTCGATAACTATCCTCATTTCGACGTTCTCTTTTCAGGATTGTTTTAACTTTATGGTTTACGCTGCTTATGATGACAAGAAGATGTAACTCTTTCACATCCATAATCTCTATACTTACTATCATGATTATGGGACCATGTATGGTCACTTCGTGCCTGAAAGATATGCCGGAAACGATCCCCGAAAATGTGAAATGGAATCCTGAACTTGCTTTCCCGCTCGGGGAAGATAGTTTTGGTTTAAATGCGCTCAGTGGTTTTGATACTACTCTGTTTAATTTGGATACTATCAGCGGTCTTCCCGACTGGGTAGATGAGTTGGAAGTGGTGATGGAGGGAACTCTTGATTTCGATCTTTACTCCATTCAGGAGAACCTGGAGAAAATAAACCGGATTCTCTTCAGGTTTAAAGCCTCCAATGGTTTTCCAAATGAAGTAAAGGCGCAGGCGTACTTTCAGGATGGAGGATTGAACAATGTGGATTCCATGTTCTCAGAAGGACCCCTTACATTGCCTGCCGGAGTGGTTCAAGAGGAGGGTGAATCGGTAAAAGCATCTGTGATTATCAAAGATGCCATTTTTGAGAAAGACCGTATACAATCCCTTCAGAATGTGAATACGATCTTTTTTCGTGCAACCGTTCTGCTCGCAGAGGTTGATCACCAACTCATCACCTATTATCCGGCGTACCACTTAGACCTGGAGATAGGGGCCATGCTTGATCTCAGATTAGAATATTGAAAGGTATCCGGTTCCATATCTACTGCATTACACTATGTATGCTTCTGCTCACTTCCATTGGCTCCAACGGGCAGCAAAGCAATACACTTTACCTGATGCACAAGGTACCTCAGTCCCATTTGCTCAATCCAGCCGTTCAATTGCAGTGTAAGTGGTATGTAGGAGTCCCGGGACTGGCATCCACACACCTCTCCTACAGTAATACAGCGTTTACATATAATGACCTGGCTGGCACAGATACATGGAATATGGAGGGTGTATTCGATCAAATGCACCGGGTAGATATGATCGGTATAGAAACCTCGTTATACCCTCTTTCTCTGGGGCACAGGCACAAATCACTCTACTTCACCTTTCATATAGCAGAAAAGATTCATCTTTTCCAAACCATACCCAGGGATCTTGCTGAAATATTTGTCCACGGCAACGCTCCCTTTGCAGGAGAAACAGCACGATTCAACGCCTTCAGACCCACCGGTCACTATTACAGGGAATATGCTGCAGGAGTTTCCAAAGCCTTCGACTCCTACTGGACGGCAGGGGCAAGGGTAAAACTGCTTTTCGGTAAAGCCAGCCTGAATACCGGCCAGTCAGAAATTGGATTCACTGTTGAAGAGAACAGTTTCGATCTCTTCCTGGAAGGGGATTATACGCTTAACAGCTCCTTTCCCATCACCATTTCTCAGGATGGCAACGGAGTCCCCAACAATGCGGTATTGGACGATCTCAACTACGCTGCGCTACTTTTGAATCGGGGAAATCCCGGTGTTGCCATTGATCTGGGTGTGATCTACAGGTACGATGAGAGAACTACCCTATCAGTCAGTTTGTTGGATGTGGGTCTGTTGAGGTGGAAAACCGACCTGAACAATATACATGGTACAGGATCTTTTGCCTATACCGGAGTGGATCAGGGCATTGATGTGATATCTTATGACTTTGTCAGTGACATGGGAGACTCCCTGCTCAATGCATTTGACATATCCCTTTCCCAGGTGCCATTCAATTCCGTTTTACCGGCTCAATTATTTCTGGGAGGTTCATATCAGGTAAACAAACTGATCACCCTGGGTGCAGTCAGCCGCAACGTAATATTTCGAAGCAAGATCCATTCATCGCTGACTCTTTCTGCTCAGGCCGATCTTGCTGACCGTTTACTTACTACGCTAAGTTGGTCTTACCTGAACAACAGTATTAAAAACCTGGGAGCCGGTATTGCATATCATGGCAAGGGATTCCAGCTGCATGTGGTGAGTGACAATCTCCTCGGATTCTTTTACCCCTTCAATACACGTAGTGTTAACCTGAGAGCCGGTTTCAATGTCATGTTTGGCTGCCCGAGAAATAGGGGAAAAGAACCAAGAGGTGATTCATACCATTCCCAGCCAGTTGTGGGCGATTGTTCCTGGGCAGGGAAGCCTAAGAACCGCAAAAAACAGATGGCACGGACAAAAAAAAGACGGGGTAAGTTGTAACCTTTCTTCCGATTTCATTAAAGAAAACCATTTTCGGTTATGATCTAACAGCATTACCTGGGCTGCTATTATCAGATTGTAGCAGAAGTTTCTTACATTTGCGGCTTACATAAAAAGGAATGAAAAGTGGCTGGAAAAACTCTATTTGACAAGATTTGGGATGCTCATGTGGTAGAAGAGATCGAGGGAGGTCCCTCAGTGCTTTACATCGATAAGCACTTAATTCATGAAGTGACAAGTCCTCAGGCTTTTGCAGGAATCGACAAACGGGGGATCAAGGTATTTCGTCCCCAGAATACGGTGGCTACACCTGACCATAATGTTCCCACGGTAGATCAACATTTGCCCATTAAGGATAAATTGTCACGTTTCCAGGTGAACAAGCTTTCGGAGAATTGTGAAAACCATGGTGTTACACTATATGGTTTAAATCATCCCTACCAGGGTATTGTACACGTCATTGGACCGGAACTGGGAATCACTCAGCCCGGTATGACTATGGTTTGTGGAGACAGCCACACATCAACTCACGGAGCGTTTGGTAGCGTGGCATTTGGAATAGGCACCTCTGAGGTGGAGATGGTGCTGGCCACACAGTGTATTCTTCAGCCCAAGCCCAAACGGATGCGAATTACGGTAGATGGAACTCTTACACCGGGGGTAACTGCCAAAGATGTGGTCCTCTACATCATTTCAGAGATTTCAGCCAGTGGTGGAACCGGATATTTCATTGAATTTGCCGGATCAGCCATTGAGAGTCTTTCCATGGAAGGAAGAATGACTGTCTGCAACATGAGTATTGAAAGTGGTGCACGTGGAGGACTCATTGCTCCTGATGAGACCACATTTGAGTATGTTCGGGGAAGAGAGTTCGCTCCCTCAGGAGCAGCTTATGATGTAGCAGTAGAGAAATGGCGAACACTAAAAAGCGATGAAGATGCCCAGTTCGATAAGGAACTCATCTTCGATGCCGGGGATATTGAACCGATGATTACGTATGGCACCAATCCTGGTATGGGTGCGAAGGTCAAATCATCCATTCCGGCGGTGCAAGAGATTGCTGCAGGCACCAGAGAATCGTACAAGAAGTCACTGGCTTACATGCAATTCGAAGCAGGTTCTCCCATACAGGGACGCCCAGTGGACTATGTTTTTGTTGGCAGCTGCACCAATGGAAGGATCGAAGATTTGAGAGAGGTCGCCCAATTTATAAAAGGTCGTCAAAAGGCGGAACAGGTAACTGCCTGGATTGTTCCTGGTTCGAAACAGGTGGAGAAACAGGCCCAGGAAGAAGGGATTGTGGAGATTCTCGAAGCAGCTGGTTTTAAGCTCAGACAACCAGGATGTTCCGCTTGCCTGGCAATGAACGATGACAAAGTTCCGGAAGGCATGCTGGCAGTAGCTACATCCAACAGGAATTTCGAAGGTCGCCAGGGTCCGGGTGCCCGCACTATGCTGGCCAGTCCCCTTACTGCAGCTGCTGCTGCCGTTACAGGACTGGTAACCGATCCGAGGGACCTGTTATAGTTAGGCTTTACTTCAGATTAAAAACCATTAAAGAAATAACCAGATGTCAATCGAAAAATTCTCTACCATACAATCCACTGCTGTCCCCTTGCCCATCGAAAATGTGGATACTGACCAGATCATACCTGCTCGATTCCTGAAAGCCACTACCCGTGATGGATTTGGAGATAACCTATTCAGAGACTGGAGGTTCGATAAAACCAATCAGCCCAAATCTGATTTTGTCCTTAACAATCCTGACTATTCCGGCTCCATCCTGGTAGGTGGAAAGAACTTTGGGAGTGGATCAAGCCGTGAACATGCCGCCTGGGCCATATATGATTATGGATTCAAGGTGGTGGTATCCAGCTTCTTCGCTGATATTTTCAAGAACAATGCACTCAACAATGGCTTGTTACCCGTACAGGTAACCGAGGAGTTTCTTGCTGCTATCTTTTCTGCCATTGAAGAGGACGCTGCCACACTGATCCAGGTAAACCTGGAAAAACAGGAGATCTCTTTACCAGCTAAGGGAAAGTCTGAACAGTTCGACATCAATCCATATAAAAAGGAGTGTCTGATCAATGGATATGACGACATTGACTACCTGCTAAACATTAAGGGTAAAATTGCTCAGTTTGAAGAGACCAGGAACTAAAAAACCTTCAGTCATGAAAATCACCATCATGGATACTACGCTCCGGGACGGGGAACAAACTTCCGGAGTATCATTCACAGCTACGGAGAAGTTGAACATCGCCAGAATCCTTCTGGAGGAACTCCAGGTGGATCGAATTGAGGTGGCCTCGGCCCGCGTTTCAGAAGGTGAATACAAAGGCGCTAAGCTGATCTTTGACTGGGCAAAGGATCACGGTCATCTCGACCAGGTGGAAGTGTTGGGATTCGTGGACGGAGATATCTCTCTGAAATGGATAGAAAGCACAGGTGGTAAGGTGAACAACCTGCTGATGAAGGGCTCGCTGAAACATTGTCAGACCCAGCTGAGAAAGACTCCGGAAGAGCATATTGCAGATGTGAAAGAGGTACTTCATTTTGCCAGAGATATGGGTATACGTATTAATGTTTACTTTGAGGATTGGTCCAATGGAATGAGAAATTCGCCAGAGTACATGTACCAGGTGCTGGATGTGTTGAAGGAGGAAAGCATTGACCGTTTCATGTTGCCCGACACCCTGGGCATCCTGAACCAGCAGGAGACTTACGATTTTTGCAGTGACATGATTACCAGGTACCCTGATCTTAATTTTGATTTTCATGCCCACAACGATTATGACCTGGCCGCGGCTAATGTCTTTTCGGCCATTCAGGCAGGGGTCACCGGTATTCACACTACCCTGAACGGATTAGGTGAACGGGCAGGGAACGTACCCCTTTCCAGCGTTATAGGCATTGTCAAAGATCATTTCAAATATGATATGTCGGTCAGGGAGGATCACCTCTACCAGGCCAGTAAGGTGCTTGAATCCTTCTCCGGGATCCGCATACCTTCCAATAAGCCACTCGTCGGTGAGAATGTATTTACGCAGACCAGCGGAATCCATGCGGATGGGGATCACAAGGATGATCTCTATTTTAATGACCTGCTTCCTGAACGATTTGGCAGGAAGAGGACCTATGCACTGGGTAAAATGTCGGGAAAGGCGAGTATCCTGAAAAATCTGGAGGAGCTTGGGATTGAGCTGAGTAAAGAAGAGATGAAACTGGTCACCGAGAAGGTGATTGAGTTGGGGGACAAAAAAGAGATCATTACCAAGGATGATTTGCCCTATATCATCTCTGATGTTTTGCGAAGCAAGCGTGTGGAAGAGAAGATCAGGATCAAGAACTTCCAATTGTCGGTGGCACGCGGACTCAGTTCAGTAGCCACCCTGGCCATCGAGATCGACTGTGAGATCCATGAAGAAACAGCTTCGGGCGATGGCCAGTATGATGCTTTCATGAATGCCCTCTGGAGGATCTATGACAGATTGGAAAGAAAACACCCTGTACTTACAGACTATGTGGTGACCATTCCTCCGGGAGGGAAGACCGATGCGCTGGTGCAGTGTGCCATCACATGGAATTACGAAGGAAATGTGATTAAGACGCGTGCTTTGGATTCAGACCAAACCGTGGCCGCCATAAAGTGTACCACAAGAATGCTAAATATTATTGAAGCGAGTAGTTTCAAAGTTCAAAGTTGAAAGTATAATATGTAAAGTATGGATTTTAAGATTGCAGTATTACCCGGTGACGGGATCGGACCCGAAATTGTAGCGCAGGCTATTAAAGTTTTAAAGGCAGTTGGAGCCAAGTTTAATCACCAATTTGAATTTACCGAAGCGCTGGTGGGAGCCACTGCCATTGACCAGGTGGGCGATCCTTTTCCAGAGGAGACTTTCAAGCTTTGCATGGACTCGGACGCTGTACTTTTTGGTGCCATTGGCGATCCCAAATATGATAATGATCCAAAGGCCAAAGTGAGACCAGAGCAGGGTTTGCTTGCCATGCGCAAGAAGCTGGGACTATATGCCAATATCCGGCCGGTCACCACCTTTAATTCGTTAATCCATAAATCTCCACTGCGCACCGATCTGGTAGAGGGAGCCGACTTTGTGGTGGTGCGAGAACTTACCGGGGGCATATATTTTGGAGAGCCCAGGGGCAGGTCTGAGGATCAGAGCACAGCTTACGATACCTGCATATATACCAAACCGGAAGTGGAACGGATTATGAAACTGGGCTTCGAATATGCAGCCAAAAGGAATAAGAAACTTACTGTGGTAGATAAAGCCAACGTGTTGGCCACCTCCAGATTGTGGAGAGAAACGGTACAGGATATGGCTCCCACCCACCCTGACATTGAAGTGGATTACATGTTTGTGGACAATGCAGCCATGCAGATCATTCAATGGCCCAAAAAATTTGACGTCATGGTTACCGAGAACATGTTTGGCGATATCCTTTCCGATGAAGCCAGTGTGATCACCGGGTCACTGGGACTGTTGCCTTCGGCATCGGTGGGTATTCATACCTCAGTGTTCGAGCCGATCCATGGATCTTACCCACAGGCAACAGGGAAAGACATTGCCAATCCTTTGGCTACTGTGCTTTCTGCAGCCATGTTGCTGGAAATAGCCCTGAACCTGACCGAAGAAGCAAAAGCAGTCAGAGATGTAGTGGATCGCTCCATGGATGAAGGAATTGTGACCGAAGATATTACAAAAGACCAAGGGCATAAGACTTCTGAGGTGGGCGACTGGCTTGCAGAAAACCTATAGGTTCTCTTTGTTCAGTCCGCGTTCCAGGAACCAGACATTGATTTCGGCCTCCCTGTCATGCCACGTATGGTAGACCTCAAATCCCACATACTTATAGAGTTTGAGGACTTTCTCTACTGTGGTTTCAATCAGGATAGGAAGCTCTAGCTTTTTCGAAAGGCCGAACAGGTGATCTCTGATATCTGTTAAACCTCTGATACTAGTGGTATCAGGATCACTTCCCAGTAACCAGACATAGATATAATCTGATATATCGGGCCGCAGACTCTTAATATATTTCTCCCTTTTTAATGTGGGTATGAGCTGCGAAAACCTGATGGCCTGCAGAAACATCCTGGCGTATTTCAGATAATCCATCAAACTTCTTCGATACCGGCTGTTTTGATAATAGAAAAGGACCGTACTCTTATCTTCAGACAGATATACACCATCAAACTTATCCACCAGCTGATAGGCATATTCTGTCATAAGTCGTACGCTCCGGGTAGGATTCTTCTTCTTCAACATGGCCTGAACCCGTGGATTCTGTTGAAAGGCATGGGTAACAATGTGGATGATAATTTCGCGATCGGTAAGACTCATAAGGAAATCAGGAATACAGAAATAACTACTTGTTTCGTAACAGGGATACTAATTTGTGAAAAATTTCAGTATTCTCATAAACTCCCATGAAATTTTCAGCGCCAGGGCCGTAGGCAAACAGAGGCACCATGGCCGCTGAATGGTTAGTAGTAGCAAAGGTGGGATATATGGTTGAATAGTCTGCATCGTAACCATTCCTTCCGGCTGCACCCAGAGTAAATCCTCCCGTCTCATGATCGGCTGTAACCAGGACCAGTGTCTCTCCATCTTTCTCTGCCCACTCCAAAACAGAACTTACAGTCTGTTCAAAATCGTTCATCTCTGCAATCATGTAACCTACCTGGTTCCCGTGCCCTGCCCAGTCGATCTGTGAGCTTTCTATCATCAGAAAAAAACCATTATCTCCTGAGGAAAGGAAATCGATGCCAATATCAGCAGCATTCGCCAGAAAATCTTCTCTACCCTCCTGCATCATAGGCATCCGGTCAGCAGCCAGCAGGAATCCAAACCTTTCTCCGGGTTTAGGTCTCCTTATCCTCCTTAATTTGTCGTACCTGATCTCAATGCCACTTTCTTTGAAAACATTCCTGCCCGTAGTGTCCAAAAAGTACTTTATACCTCCTCCTGCAAAAAAATCGATTTCCGATTTTGTCAGATCCAGAGCAATTTCCCGCTGCATATAACGGTCAGGTTGATGAGCATAAAAGCCGGCCGGTGTTGCATCTGTAATGGATGAGGTGGCAATGACCCCGGACATATATCCCTTCTCTGAAAGAATCTCCACTATGTTTTCTCGTGGAATAGTGTCCATGCCTACTCCAATGGCCAGGTTATAGGTCTTCACACCAGTGCTCATGGCAGTGGCAGCTGCAGGAGATTGAGTTACCGGATCACTGCCAGCTGAGGTCCGCACCAGCCCGATATACTTGAACCGACTGAACACCGGTTCCTCCTTTGAATAGTAATAGGGTACCGATACCTGGGAAAGTCCCATTCCATCGCCTATTAAGAGGATCACATTATGAGGAATTTCTCCAGAAATACGCTCACCCTGATCTTGCCCGGGTGCCTCTACAAAAATTACCAACAGGAAAATGCCCACTGTGATATATCTGCCCATATGATGTACTTGCTTGAATCTCTACTATTCGTATTACAATAACCAAACCAAACTGGATTTGTTCCGATGCAGCCTATTGCCGGCAGGTAGAAGCAATGCTGCGTTCAAAAAAATTCTCTCTTTCAGATTCAGCAAAATAACTTAGTATATAATTCACCATATCTTCCTTCTCTCTGTCATCAAGGTATTCAAAATCCATGATGAGATCAACAATCTCTTCCTGATATTGTGCAAATTCCTGGATAGTTCTTTGCTGGAAATCTTTGGATCGGCATGGACCCATGAAATAGCGTTCTCTAACCGATTTTATTCCCAATGATTCTCCCGGGATCGCATAGTGGGTATTTACCAGTCCCGTATAATCAAAATCATAGGGTACAGGGATGAAGCCAGATGGTTGCCCGGCTTTCAGAACAAGTATTTTCAGGTTATGCCTTCCGGTTACCGAATAATCTCCATTCCCTACCATGTACTGAAACAGAGCAACCCGGCTCATAATCTCGCGGTTCACCGTTCTCATGGACAACATATCACTCTTTATCATCCTGCCATCAAGCCTGTTGGCCATTACCTCCTGTGGTTCTATCAAAAAAGCCCAATCCTCACTCACTTTATTGTCTTTCCCGGTATTTACAATTTTCAATTTGACCAGGCGTACACGGAAACTATATGGACTAATCAGGTTATAGATCCTGTAAACCAGGTACTCACGGAGTACATAACTATCATACTGAGTAGCACTCCTGCAACGGATCACCATTTTCATTTTCTTGACATCGCTCAGCAACTCGGCTTCAATGCCAGAGTACCGGATATTGAGCCAGAAAGGCGGCATGGTGCACTCATCCCTCCGATATATTCCTCTCGCTTTGATCCTTACGGGGTGAGTGACCTGAAAGGTGTCATTCACATGACAGGTCATTTCTGCGGGTTGGTACTTCTCCTGTCGACGTGTTCGCTTAAAGGTCTTTACATCAAACTTCATGCTGATAACAATGGGATCATCCTTGTTAAAGAGATCCTCATACACCTCCAGGGTATCCTCAAAGGAGGGAACATCATCGTACTGAGCGTGGATCGGGCCTGTTAATCCCAGAGCTATTGCCAATAAAATAAGAAGTTTACGCATATAGGAGACAAAAACAATTCCAAATAAAGTTAAGACTTTAGCATCTCATTCACAATTCATAATCTTTATTAAATTAGCAGACAAGTTTCAAACATTCAAATAAATACCTGTACATACTATGAAAAGAGTTATTACCCTTGTTGCCCTGTGGCTAGCCATATTATCCTGTTACGGGCAGAAACCTGAAGAGACTGAAGATTGGTCAAGAAAACCTGAAGAGACTGAAGATTGGTCAAGAAAACCTGAAGTAGTTACACCAGGAGAAGGCACCCAGCCTCCTTCGGATGCCCTGGTATTGTATGGCGGTTCAGGGGATCTGGACAACTGGGAACATGAAAGAGAGGGAGACCCTAAATGGGAGGCAACAGAATGTCTTACAGTAGTCCCCAGGGCTGGCGGGATTAAAACCAGGAAAAGCTTTGGCGATATTCAGCTGCATGTGGAATGGCGGGCTCCTGATGTTGTAGTAGGTACAGGTCAGGGACGGGGCAACAGCGGGATCTTTCTAATGGGGAAATATGAAGCTCAGGTGCTGGATTCCTATGAGAATGAGACCTATTACAATGGTCAGGCCGGCAGTCTCTACAAACAATACATACCATTGGTTAATGCGTGTCGGCCACCCGGTAAATGGCAGGCCTACGACATCATTTTCACTGCTCCCAGCTTCAAGGAGGATGGTACCCTGAATTCACCTGCTTATGTCACCGTAATCCACAACGGAGTGCTGATCCAAAATCATGTGGAATTATCAGGACCCACACTCTATATCGGAAAACCGGAATACAAATCCCATCCTGAAAAGCTACCTCTTTCCCTTCAGGATCATGGCAATCCGGTTTCATATCGGAACATCTGGGTCCGCGAACTCTAACTACCATTGAAACTTTCTAATTAACTTTCAGACTTTATAACTTTCTAACTAACATGAGACCTGTAACACTTTTCACCGGACAGTGGGCCGACCTTCCCCTGGAGACCCTCTGCGAGAAAGCCAGATCTTTCGGTTATGACGGACTGGAGCTGGCATGCTGGGGTGACCATTTCGAAGTGGATAAAGCCGATGAAGCCTACTGCAGGGAGAAACGGGCGCTGCTGGAATCACACGGCCTTCAACTGTTTGCCATCTCCACCCACCTGGTGGGTCAGGCGGTATCGGACCGGATCGATGAAAGACACAAAAGCATTTTACCTGATTACGTTTGGGGTGACGGCGATCCGGAGGGAGTGAACCTCCGGGCGGCAGAGGAGATCATTAAAACCGGTGAGGCGGCAGCCCGACTGGGAGTATCGGTGGTCAATGGATTTACCGGGAGTCCCATATGGCATATGTTGTACAGCTTCCCTCCCACTCCGTCCTCTATGATAGACCAGGGCTATGAGAAGTTTGCATCACAATGGAAACCGATCATGGACGCTTATCAGGACCTGGGCGTCAAGTTCGGACTGGAAGTGCACCCCACAGAAATAGCGTTCGATGTGGCATCAGCAAGAAGAGCGCTAGACGCTCTCGATCATCATCCGGCCTTTGGATTCAATTATGATCCTTCTCATTTTGGCTATCAGGGAGTAGATTACATCTCATTTATCTCCACATTTAGCGATCGTATTTTCCATGTACACATGAAAGATGTGGATTGGTCGGATGTTCCTGTGGAAGCCGGAGTATTTGGCGGACATACCGAGTTTGGTGCTCCCGGGCGTTATTGGGACTTCAGATCATTGGGCAGAGGAAAGATCCGGTTCGAAGAGATCATACGTACCCTCAATCGTATCGGCTACAGGGGTCCCCTCTCTGTGGAGTGGGAAGACAGTGGCATGGACCGTGAACATGGAGCTGCAGAAGCCTGTGCATTCGTAAAACAGGTCGACTTTCCACCCTCTGACATAGACTTTGACGCTGCCTTTGAAGAGTAAGGTAAGGACCTTTAACTCAAAAAAATTTGGGATTGAACGGCCTACGCCCTAAATTTATGTGGCAGTCCACATTATTTAGCAATGAAGGCAACAGATCTAATCCTGCTTTTGGCAGGAATGGTATGTGTATATCAGCTGAGTTACGCCCAGTCACCTGTGGGCGTATCCAAGCCTGAACTCTCTTTGCTAGATCACCGTGTAAAGATATCTTATGAGCTGATTAACAGCACAGAGGATGAGTTGTATACGGTCAGGGTAGAGATTACTGACAGTGAAGGCTCCCAGATCCGGGCTAACACCTTATATGGTGACATAGGAGAACACGTAGTGGGAGGTTCAACCCATACCATTTACTGGGATATTGAAGCTGACAGCATTTACCTGGATGAAGATGTATTCGTTCAGGTATATGCCCGTGCTGAGGTACCTCTTGTGGTTGAGGAACCAGTCATAGAAGAACCCATAGTGGAGGAGCCCGTTGCAGAGAAACCTCCAACCGACCAGGAGAACATAGAGGGAGAGACCTTCCCTGAGGCAGAACCATCCAACGAGGTTGTCGATCAAGTGACTGATGAACAGATCCAGGAAGAAACCGGACCCAAAACCGATGAAATAGTAAAGGATGCGGTTGACCCAGCATTAGCCGAAGAGAGGGTTGCGGAACCTGTACCTGGTGCAACCGAAAGATCCTTCAATCGTTCCTCTCTGATCTTGCAGTCCGCTCTCCTTCCCGGTCTGGGACTTTCCCGGGCAAAAGGCCAACCCCACTGGATCAAGGGAATCGTAGGTTACGGATCCATTGCCGGAGCTCTGTATTTCAACAAACAGGCAAGAACCAGTTATAATAAGTATAGCAATCCAACAAGCCTGAATGAAGTGGACAACCTGTACAATCAGGCTGAAAGGCAAGATTTGATTTCGGAACTAATGGCTTATGCGGCCATAGGGGTTTGGGTCACTGACCTGATCTGGACCTTTGTGGGTACATCCCCATCGGATAATCACCTTGCAGGCACACTTCACCGAAGAATCTCAATAGGCACCACAGTAGAACCGGTATCATCTGTTCCTCTGGTTGCATTGCGATACACGTTTTGACTTCAGACCGAATTCAATAACTGATGAAACGAACAACAGCCATACTTCTCGCCACACTCATTCTGGGCATTCCGGATTTGTTTGCGCAGGAGGTAAAAAGCGAGAGATCCAGCCTGCGCATCAGTAATAAACCCAAAGTGGAGGTAGTAGAGGTTCCCGATACACAACCTCCTGAGATCGAGTTTATTTCACCCAAAATATATTTGGGTACAAGGTTTTACACCCAACAACAGGAGCTGGACCTCATTGGAAAGGTGAGCGACAGCACTGGAATCAGCTTCGTATCCGTCAACTCAGAGCTGCGACCCGTCACTGCATCAGGTATTTTTACTACCCGCCTGAATCTGAAACCAGGTGATAATCCGGTCAAAGTAGTGGCCATGGATAAGAAGGAGAATCTCAGAGAGGAGTTTTTTATCGTAGATTATACACTCCCCGTGGTATCCCTGGCTGACAAAATAATTAGCGATGCCACCTATTATGGTTTGATCATCGGAATTGACAGTTATGTGGATGAGGAGATCCAGGATCTGGCCAATCCAATCAAGGATTCGAAGAAGCTCCATCAAATCCTGACCACAAAATATAACTTCAGTGGAGATAATATCCAATTCATCAGGAATGCTACCCGGGCAGATATCATTAGAAGCCTGGATGAATTGGCCAGGATTATTACCACTGACGATAACCTTTTGATCTTTTACGCGGGACACGGATGGTGGGATGAAAATGCCAATAACGGATATTGGTTACCTTCTGATGCAGATAGTGAAGAAAAGACCAACTGGTTCAGGAACAGCACCCTGGTCGACTACCTGAAAGAGATTAATTCGAAGCACACATTATTGATTGCCGATGCCTGTTTTGGGGGATCTATTTTTAATATGAGATCTGCCTTTGGCAGCCGTGAAAAAGCATATGAGAAACTGTATGAACTACCCAGCAGGAAAGCAATGACCAGCGGACAACTGACCAAAGTACCTGACCGAAGTTCCTTTACAAGGTTTTTGATCCAACGGCTGGAAGAGAATGAGGATACCTATCTCTCTTCAGAACAACTGTTCAGCAGTTTCCGAATTGCCGTAATCAATAACAGTGATGCGATCCCTGAATTCGGAGAAATCGAAAATGTGGGAGATGAAGGGGGAGATTTTATTTTTATAAAGAAATAGCACTATTCCTGGATGAGATCCCTGATAAAAACATATGGTCATTTAAGATTCTCCGCATTATCCCTTATTGCTATCATGGGTTTGAGCGTGTCCTCCTGTAAAAAATTCGAAGCAGAAAGGCTTATAATCCTGAAAGAGGGATCTGTCTCAGAGGTTACTTATACCGGCTGCAAAGTATCAGCCACGCTGTATGATGTGGGGGGAGAGGAAGGCGTAGAACAGCACGGTTTCTGCTATTCATTGACCTCAAATCAGAATGATGCCGTAAACTGTACCCGATTGGGACAAAAAAAGAGCAAAGGTGAGTTTTCCGGAGAGGTGACAGGATTAACTCCCGGAACTCTTTATTACGTATGGGCATATGCCTCCCGGGGTGATAACACAGTGTATGCCAAATCACAATCATTCGAGACCCCTCCTGCCACTAAACCTTCGCTGACCACAGGAGTGGTGGGTGACATTTCGGATCGTTCTGCCCATTGTGGAGGGCTCATCAGCTCCGATGGAGGAGCAGAAATTACCTCTCAGGGAGTTTGCTGGAACACAACGTCCGGCCCCACCATCGATCATTCCCATGTGGAAGATCCATCAGGTATGCCGGAATTCGGAGTTGACATAACTGAGCTGGAGCCTTTGACCACCTATTACGTACGGGCCTTTGCCATTAACAGTGTCGGACCCGGATATGGCAACGAACAAACATTCACCACAAAAGCTCAGCTGTTTCCTCCTGAAGTAACTACTAATCCAGTGGAAGAGGTTACATGGCACTCAGCCATAGGAGGAGGGAATGTGATCAGTAGCGGAGGTTCGGAAGTCACCGAAAGGGGATTGTGCTGGGGCCAGAATCCCAATCCCACTATAGAAGGCCAATCTAAAACTTCAGGTGGAGGAACCGGCGAGTTCAATATACAGTTGGAAGAACTAGCACCCAATACAGAATATTTTGTACGGGCATATGCCATTAACAGTGTGGATATTGCCTACGGTAATGAAGTGGTATTCAGTACAGACCCGGCACCTGTGGAGCCTACAGTTGTCACAGCCGATGTGGACCCGATAGAGTTCACATCTGCTACCTGCGGAGGTATTATCAACAGTGACGGAGGAGCACCCATCGTCTCCAAAGGATTGTGCTGGAACACCGAGCCCAATCCAACACTGGACCATTATTCAATAGAGTATGGAAACGGACCTGAACCTTTTACCACAGAATTCCATGGCCTGACACACGATACGAAATATTATGTAAGGGCCTATGCTACCAATGCTGCAGATATCACCGGATACGGGGAGCCTATTGAATTTTGGACTCGCTTTGCCTGTGGCTCTGTGCTTGTCGACTCCCGGGATCTCCAGGAGTACCCGACCGTGGCCATAGGTGATCAGTGCTGGACAGCTCAAAACCTGAATTCAGGAGTCATGATCGACTCCTCCTATATACAGGATGAAACAAATGGAGTAATAGAAAAGTATTGTTACGACAACGATCCGGCCAATTGCAATACCTATGGAGGTCTATATTCCTGGTATGAGATGATGCAGAATAACTTTGTAGAATCAGCTCAGGGAGTGTGTCCCGACAGATGGCATATTCCGTCAGATGCAGAGTGGAAAGAGCTGGAAGCTCTCCTGGGTGTGCCCGCCGATGAATTAGATTTGGTGGGGGCCAGAGGAGTTGGTGTAGGTGGCAAATTGAAATCTACCGATGACCTCTGGTGGCAGCCCAATGTGGGTGCCACCAACGAATCTCAGTTCTCGGCACTGCCTGCAGGCTGGATACCTCATACCGGCTCCTTTTCAGGACTAGCCTATTTTGTCCTTTTTTGGACTTCCACAGAATCCGACGAAGGAGCCATATGGAGGAGACTTGCCAATGATGACGACAGGATAGGTAGATACGTTGATGGGTATAAGCCCCACACCACATCGGTAAGGTGTGTAAAAGACTAAGTGTGCCAATTTCTAGTATCTTGGGGAGATATTAAACGATCTCCTGTTCCATGAAAAAATATTCCTACTTGTTATTGCTGCCACTTCTTATCAGCACCGTTTTTGCCGTATCAAGTATTGCGCAACATACAACTCCTCAATGGACCCATTTCCGTGGCTCCAACCTGAATGGGATCTCCAATGAGACCGGATTACCCCTGACGTGGAGTGACACCAATCATATTGAGTGGAAAACATCCATCGACGGCAAAGGGTGGTCCTCACCGGTGGTGTATGGCGACCAGGTGTGGTTGACTACGGAGGTAAACAGAGGGATGAGGGCCATTTGTATTAACTTCTATACAGGGGAGATCATCCATGACCGCACCATATTCCATCCTGACACCCTTTTCCGTAAACACTCGGTCAATACCTACGCCACTCCTACTCCGGCATTAGAAGATAACTATGTTTATATACATTTTGGACGGTACGGAACGGCCTGTCTCAGCAGCCGGAACGGTGAAATAGTCTGGAAGCGAACGGATCTGCAGTGCGAACATGTGCAAGGACCCGGCTCCTCCCTTATGCTATACAAAGACCAGCTTATAGTACATACAGAAGGAACTGATGTACAGTATATCACAGCACTGGACAAGCGTACCGGGAATACCCTCTGGCGTACGGACCGGCCCAAGAATGTATATGATGCCCTGAAACCCATTGGTAAAAAAGCCTATACCACTCCCATTATAGTGAATGTTGAGGGCCGTGATTTGTTAATCAGCAACGGTTCAGCTGTCTGTATTGCGTACGATCCTCTAACAGGAATAGAGGTGTGGCGAGTTATTCAGGGTGAAGATTCCACCATTTCCATGCCGGTAGAAAGCAATGGGGTCGTCTATTTCTATACGGGATACGTAACCGGTAGTGATGGAGAAAGATACACAGAACTGTTTGCCATGGATCCCACAGGAAAGGGGGATATAGGAGATTCCCATATCCTTTGGCGAAAGAAGTCACCCATCCTTCAGTTATCCACACCGGTAGTTCTGAATGGTCTTCTCTATACAGTGGACTCCAAAGCGTTGTTGAGTTGTCTGGATGCCGCAACCGGTGAAACTTTATGGTCTGAGAAACTGAAGGGAAAGTACAACTCCTCTCCTGTATATGCGGACGGATATCTCTACATCAGCTCAACAAAGGGGAATACACGGGTTTATAGAGCAGGACCTGCATTGGAATGGGTATCAGAGAACAGCCTGGATGGAGAGATCTGGGCTACTCCCGCACTTACCGGCGGATCTATTGTAATACGTACCAGCAAATATCTGTATAAAATCACGCGTTGACATCTCCCCTTCCCTCAAAAGAAACTTGATAACTGACTGAACCGGATTGTATCCGGAAAATGGATTCCTGTTATCTGAATATGATCTTCCGGGTATAGAGCCGGGCTCCGGTTTGCACATTGATGATATAAAATCCCGATGGGAGATCTAAGCTCTTAAGGTCTTTGATCCATTCTCCAAACAGTTCTTCCTGCAGGATCAGGTTTCCTCTTATTCCATATAGAGTGATCATGGCCTCTTCGCGGTTGCTCTCTCCCGGCAATATCACATGGATCAGCCCAGTGGTAGGATTGGGATATATTTGTATATCTGACTCTTCTTTCGGCAGGGGATTTTTCCCTACGGGGAAGGGTTCGTTTTCGAAAGGTGATCCTCCGTCGTAATAGGAGTTCTTCCAGTATTCTGGATTTGCAGGATCTCCCTGGGGATCAAATTCCACTGATACCAGGGATTTCCCGTATCCATCGGCTTCAATAGGCCAGGGAGGATCGTCGGAATAGGTGAAATGCATTACCGGATTACCCAATCTGTCTCTCAGTAGCACCTCTTCACCTCCGTTGGACAGGTTCTTTTTAAAATTCCCTGAGGCAATCATTCCATAACGAAGATAAAACGCAGAAGGCTTGGAAGCCACCACATAAAACCGTCCTGGGGGTAGCAATGCATCTTCCGGAAACTCATAATAGATGGCTGAGTCGAGGACCATACCTGAAAGATTTATGGCATGATCGCCGATATTTTTGAATTCGATAAATTCCAGGTCTTTCCCAATAAGGGTATCCCCCAGGAGGACTAATTCATCAGGATGGTAGTGTAATTCTGTCAATGCCAGGGTGGAAAAATCCTCTGTCGCTGAAATCAGGGATACCTCTTTCAATGCACTCCAGGCTCCCTGATTATAAACTCTGGCATTAACCACGGCAGATAACAGAAACTGAAGTTCCTGTTGTGATTCTCCTGAAACTTGAGCGGAACTGGCTATGGTCCCACCCGGTTGACGTGGATCGGTACCGTTGGTAGTGTAACACAAAACCCCTTTACCATTTGTGTTCTTCACCACCACGCTATATGGACCCTCAACAACGGTTTTCCTCTTGTCTATTGCCGATCCATTCATGGACATTTCGGGTGCCTCAAGTGAAGCATAGAGATCTGCCTCCCTGAGCTGATCAATCAAAATGGTAGTCCTGTATGGAAAGAACTCATCTCTGATCTTTTGTACCTGCGGGATCCAATTCTCATTTTTAGTATGAGGCTGAGAAACCCATGGTCGGGCATCTCCCCACCGGGCAGATTCTGCTACAATTGCAGTATCTATTTCCGAGGCCCGGCTATTCAGGCGTTCAAGGTTTTTGTGCCATGTAAGAGCTCCTTCTCCTCTAGTGTGTAAATTTGCTCGATCCATAAAACGGATCCGGTACTCGATATTATCGGTGAGCCTGTGGTGGAGCCATTGTGGATGAAAAGAGCCGAAATGACCGACTTCCATGTGTTTATCATCGGTTCTCCTGGTCAGATTCACCCGGTCCTCATACAATCCGGTTCCCGGTTCTGCAACCTCTGAAAAGAGTGAGTGTTCCGCATCATGATTATAGAAGGTAAAACCTTTGGAACGATTTGCCCGGCTATTGATGGCAAAAAAGTTATTGGGGCCTTTATTCCAGCCAAAAGTAGAGGTAGGTGCATCAAAATTACCCGTATAGAAAATAGTGAGCATATAATCGATCAGATTATCTATCTCCACATACACCTGTCCGCCCGATACAGGATTCCCATCACTATCCCTCCCCATCAGCTTAAAATAGTCCTCGTTGGATTGAAATCCCGTATTGCACATGTTCCATAAGGCATGCCAGAGATCAAAATTCCCATCGGTGGCCTCAATCTGGTATTGCCAGTCCTCTGTATTAACCTTAATCACATCATAATCACCGGTTTGACCTCCAAAGTAGTCGGCAGCAAACCTCGCCTCAGAACGTTCCTGCGTCTGATAGATCCCCCAGTACATGCCATTCAGATAGAGATGATAATGCCTGCTTCGCGTGTAGGGCTGTCCCATATCCCGTTGCAAGTCTCTTGAAAACACATCCCTTAGATGGGTGTTGCGACCGTCACCGTTTGACCAGGCATAATTTTGTGCGCAACGGAGGTCGATTTTATCATAACGATCTGTCCCCTCCTCTTCAAACAAAGGGTAATAGAGCTTGGCATCTCCATACTCAGAACGGAAAAAAAGCCTGAATGCATGCTTGGCATATTCAGGATGCCTGCTCCAGCCTCCCCGGATACGTAATCCCGCATTCACATTAAATCCCGTTGCCCCATCCGGGTGGATCAGTTCCATGGAACAATTCCTTTCCCAAAAGTGACCATGGCCACCCGCATTCACATAAATTCCTGAATTCGCATCAAACAAGTGGTTCAGGTCCGTAACAACGGAAAGGGACGGAATCTCCCGCAAAGCAGGAGTTATCTGATTCTTATAGCTGGTGTGGTTTACAATCCGCGAATCCATCTCCAGATCAATTACCTGGTCATTGATGTTTTCTGTGGGCCATTCTCCTCCCGGATGACCTTGTGACAATACTTTTTCCAGAAAAATGTAGCTCCTGGATTTCGGGATGGCAGGATTTATACCTTCCTGATATGCGGAAGCTCTTACCACTATAGCGGGAGTTCGGGGCCTGCCAAGGGTGCTTTCCGGATCGATGAGAATGGTGGCCTCTCCCTCGCTGATCACTGCAGAACCGGAAACCTGGGGATTACTTCCATCCAGGGTATAGATTACATCCCAGGCCGTATCGGCAGGTGTAATGTTCAGATGAAAGGGATCTTCATAAAATCCGGAGGGAACACTGAAGATAAGACCTATGGAATCGTGCAGAACAGGTTCAATCCGGTCTGCACTCATGCGCATGTCAAATAAGAAGTCCGAACTGGTCAAACTGTAATTGAATCCTTGTACAGCCAGGGTATTGGATCCTTCTGCCAGGACCATGTCGCCCGGATCCAGCTCAAAGGACTCAAAGGTTCCGGATTCATGTAATTCAGTGGCAAAACCATTAAATGGCAACAAAGCGGGAGCGAACCTGCTTAAGACCTTGATACCGTTGATCCAGATTGCAAACCCATCATCATAGTTGATCTCCATCAGGAGAGATCTCAGCGAATCCACATGGCTAGCATGAAAGGTAGCACGCATATAGACCACCGAATAGTTATTCTGCATGTCCGACAGTAAAGTACCACCCACGCCGTCACCATACCGAAGAGGAGCATCCCCGGTACTCCACCCCGAATCATCAAATCCACTTTGCATCCACTCTGCACTTAATCCCGATGCTTGACTACCTTTCAGATATCGAAAAGGAGAACCCGATGGAAAATCAACCTGTCCCCATGCACCATGAATCAAGATAAAACTAAATAGGATCGTGAATAGCTTAAAAAAAGATCTGCCCCTCATACCTGAAAAATCATACGGAAATTACTGCAATTTGTTATAGACCCAGAAATTGCATTCCCACTCCTGCCAGTAAAATCACCACTCCCGCAAAAAGATGAATCTGATGTTCCTTGCCTTTAAGCTTGACAAAGGAGAAGCCTTTATAACCCAGCAATACAACAAGAAGCATGGTCCCAATGGTGGCAATACCAAATACCAGCGCCACCAGAAAGATTCCCATACCGCTCAGTTTTGCAGCCGGATAGATAAGCATGGGGATCAGTACTTCACAAGGTCCGAAAACAAAGATCAGGAAGAGGATCCATGGAGTCAGATTACCAGTATCATTTTCATGTTCCAAATCCCTTTCTGCCAGGTGAAGGTCCTTATGTCGTATCGATTTTGGACGAAGAAAATGAGGAGGGTGCAGATGTGCTCCCCGTTTAAAATATTTATACAGACCATAAACGCTGTAGAGCACTCCAAAACCGATCAGCATCCAACCTACCACATAACCCCGACTGGCTTCAATCGCCTCCAATCTACTTAAACTCAGCCCCATTGCAATCCCTATCAGCCCCAGGATCACAGATCCACTCACATGTCCGACGCCCGAGATAAAAGTGATCCAAAGAGTCCGGGCCCGGCTCCAGTTCCGCGCTTTGCTCAATACGATAAAAGGCAGATAATGATCAGGGCCCAGCAGGGTATGGATCACACCTAACGTTCCGGCCGTCATTATCAATACATACATCTCATTCATAAGAAAAACCTTTTAAACTTTTAAACTACTGAGTACTAAGCACTAAGCACTAACTAACTGATTAACCAGATGGGCCTGACATGCTGCTCCAAATCCATTATCAATATTTACCACACTGACTCCGCTGGCACAGCTGTTCAACATGGATAACAATGCAGATACACCTCCAAAGTTGGCTCCATAGCCTGCACTGCAAGGAACACCGATCACCGGTTTATCCACCATTCCCCCCACCACACTGGCCAGTGCTCCCTCCATACCTGCCACTACAATAATCACTGTGGCACCACTGATCAGCTCCATGCGATGAAATAACCTGTGGATCCCCGCAACTCCTACATCATATATACGCTCCACCCTATTCCCTAAAAATTCTGCAGTGATGGCAGCCTCTTCCGAAACCGGTATATCCGATGTTCCCGCCGAAACTACAGCAATGTAATGATCATCTGTGAGAGGTTTATCCGGTTGATGAATGATAATTCTGGCCTGCTCATGATAATTGGTATCCGGTATCTTTGCCCTCACTGCATCGAATACCTCTCTGCTTGCCCGGGTGGCCAGAACAGGAATTCCCTTATTGAACAGTCCCATAGCAATATCAGCCACCTGTTCCGGGGTCTTTCCCTCGGAATAGATCACTTCCGGAATCCCGGTTCGCTGAGTCCGGTCCGTATCAAGAGTGGCAAATCCCAGCTCTTCCATTCCAAGGCTGGATAGTTTCTCCACCATCTCTTCCTGATTCATTTCACCTTTGCTGAAAAGCTCCAGCAGCTGAGCGATTTCGGTTTTATTCATTTCAGGTTCTTATATACTTCCTTTCTAATCTCCTCCAACGTGACTCCATTTCTTTCTGCAAGCTGACGGCACTGCTCAAATTCAGGCTTCTCGTTCACCACCCTGCCTCCATAGTAGCTCCGTTTCACCTGCACATCTCCGTAACGGGTATTGACCACCTCAATCTCTCTTCTTAACATGTTTTTCCGTACTATATACTCCCGTAATCCGATGCTGGAAGTTTCAGTAAACAGAATCTCTTTCAATTTTCCGGCCACATCCCTGTCACATAGCACGCTCAGGGTGTGAGCCGGTCTCGATTTCTTCATCACAATGGGTGTCATATAAACATCCGATGCACCCGCATTAAATAGCAGATCTGTCACATGGGAATACCATTCGGGATTCATATCATCCATGTTGCACTCCATCATTACTGCCTCTTCGATGCGCAGATCCTCCACCGGTTGCCCTTCACTCTCACCCAGGTATACTCTGAGCACATTGGGTATTTCTCCATCCCGATGTCCGATGCCAAATCCGTTTTTCGCAATGATCAAATCCATACTCGAAGAGAAGCAATCCACCGTCGCTGCCAGAATAGCCGCCCCAGTGGGGGTGGTAGCCTCATAATCCACCAATCCGAGCTGTACAGGAATGGCTTCCAGGATCTTTGCCGTGGCAGGAGCAGGAACCGGCATGGTCCCGTGGGCACATTTCACCCATCCTCCTCCCAACTGAACCGGTGAAGAGTGTATCTCATCCACATCCAGGTATTCCTGACATATGGCAGCTCCCACGATATCAGCTATGGAATCCAACGCTCCCACCTCATGAAAATGCACCTTCTCCTTGGAGATGTCATGGATGTGAGATTCAGCATCCGCCACCAGGTCAAATATGGCCAGTGACTTTCTCTTCACCTGATCAGACAACCCACTCCTGTTAATCAACTCCTCTATATCTCTTAAGTGCCGGTGCTTCTCATTTTCCGGATGCTCCACAACCACCGTCACTTTTGTCCCGCTGATTCCCTTTCTGATATCCCGTTTTACCTCGAGCCGGAATCCGTCAATGTTGAGTTTCCCCAGTTCCTCCTCCAGGTAACGGGGGTCCACACCCAGGTCCACCAGGGCTCCCAGGTTCATGTCTCCGCTAATACCGGCAAAACAATCGTAATACAATATTCTTTTCAACTTTTCTACCTTTTACTGAGTACTGAGTACTCGGCACAGTGAACTGTGCACTAGGCACTACTTTATCACTCGGTTCATCTTTCCACTCACCAGCCCCTCCTCATCGATCTCCACTGATATGAATCCTATCTCTTTTACTTTCTCCACTATCGATTTCTCCAGCTCCATTAAACGAGGTATATCTTCTTTCCTCACTTCAATTTTACCCACCTCTCCGTAATGCCTAACCCTGACCTCATCGAATCCAAAAGAGTTCAGCAGATCCTCTGCCCTCTCAATCTCACCCAGTTTTTTGTGGGTGATCTTTTGGTTATAGGGAATCCGTGAGCTCAGGCAGGGGCTGGCAGGTTTATCCCAGTTGGGCAATTCAAAAAAACGGGCAATCTGCCGGATCTCCTCTTTATTTATCTCACAATCAGCCAATGGTGAAAGGACCTCATATTTAGTGGCTGCTTTCAATCCGGGCCGATAGTCACTGTAGTCGTCTGAATTGGTACCGTTCAGCACAGGAAATCCAGGATATTTTGAACGGATCCCCTGCAGGTCGACGTAAAGATGCTCCTTACAATAAAAACAGCGGTCGAAGGGATTTACATTATACCGTTCATCCTCCAACTCCTGGGTAACGATCACCTCCATATGGATATCAAACTGCCGGCTGAAGGACTGAGCCAGTTCAAAATCTTTGGTTTTCAGACTTTCTGACCTGGAGATTACACCGATGGCTCCCTCCCTCCCCTGCCATTTCCGGGCCAGGTACAGAACCAATGAGGAATCTATACCACCGGAAAAAGCTACGATGGATCCTTTCCGGGCCAGAAACCACTCTTCCAGGATTCTAAGTTTCGCAGATGTCTCATTATTTAGTTCTCCCATATCCTGATCTCTCAAATTTCCATTAATCGACTCGTGTCATCGTCAGTTTTCCATGCTGAATCCCTTTGACAGAGATCAGGTTTTCGGAAAGCTCGGTCAGCCTGGCTGATATTCCATTCAAAGAAATCACTTCCATGCTATGGTTTTCACTAAGCGCAAATCTCTGCACGGAGAGAATCTCCTCCCGGTACTCCCGCTGGATCTCTGCCAGGTGGTTGGCTATTTCCCGCTTGTGATGATCATACACCAGAGTCACTGCCCCGGCTACCACATTGTTGCATAGCCACTTCTTCTCCACAATATGCTTATTGACCAGCTGCCGGAGTGCCTGGGACCGGTTGGAATACTTATTCTCGTTGACATACTCATCCAGTGCATCCAGCACCTCCTTCTCAAACGAAACGCCAAAACGAACTACCGACATCGTGTTACGTTTTTTTAAAATGGTGTTAATAGCAACGAATATATGGTTTTTTTTAATAGCAACATTCAAGATCCATATTATAAATTGGACATACCTGTACAATTAACTTCGTAGAGCTATAGGTTCCCTTTGATTTCTATGAGTTGTAGGCTGTGCTTTGGGTTCAAGGGTTCAACAAGTGGCTAGCAATAAAAATGGGGATACTATCTCCGGATTTTTCTCAACTGAGTAATATATGAAACCTGGATTGTCCATTTCGGAAAATCCGGAAGTCACAAACTTGTGAGTTTTTCCCAATGTGTGACTTTAATCTTCATTCGCATTTACTTAGTTACTGCTATAATAAATTGTATAACAGTGTTATACAAGTAGGGAGAAGATGTATAATCATTATTCAAGAGTCACCACCCAATGAAGAAGTCACTACCCTGTGACTTGCAAAAAACCCGAAAATGGGGTAAGTAGGAGGCTGAAAGTGACATCGCATGTGTTCCGATGCAGCTCAAAAATGGAGTATCTCCAAATATTATAAAAAATTGACATTGATATCCAGAGATTGTAACTTGTAGTAAATCAATAAATCCAGTATCATGGCAGACAGTGTATACAAAATCATCGAATTAGTGGGCTCCAGCAGCACATCCTGGGAGGATGCAGCCGCAAATGCAGTCAGCAGAGCATCAAAATCTTTGAGAGATCTGCGTATTGCAGAAGTTATAACAATGGATATGCACATCGAGGAAGGCAAAATAACGTGCTACCGAACCAGAGTCAAACTATCCTTCAAATTCGAGGGTTAGATCCCTGCATCCTAGACATAGCCGACGGTTCTATCTATACTCACTTAGAACCTGGCCATTTATACATCCTAATCACTGATTTACGGTGCCGGGTTACTCATATCTCAGGCTTTCTACCGGATTGGCCCGGGCTGTCCTGAAAGCATGATAAACCACCGTAACAAAGGAAACAAGAACAGATAATAAGAAAATTCCTAAGAACACAGATAGTTTCAGGTCCACCCGGTAGCTGAAGATTTGCAGCATCTTCCTTAAAACTAAGTAAGCCAGTGGCAAACCGATCAGGTTTGCCAGCACGACCAGTTTTATGAAATCTATGAGTAGCAATCGCATGATGATTCCTGTATGCGCTCCCATGGTCTTTCGTATCCCTACCTCTTTTGTTCTGGAGTTATTATTAAACACTGAAAGTCCGATCAATCCCATGGCAGCAATCACAATGGCCAGGATGGAAAACAGGATAAAAATCAATCTGATGCCCTCTCCGTTTTCCAAAGCTTCATACCTGAACTTACTCACAAAATCAGACACTAATTCGTAACCGGGATTGTGTTTTTGAAACACTTCTTCAATGCTAACCATATGATCAGATGAAGTATTCGGATTTACCCTGACAAAAATATAGTCAGAAATAGGATCATATCTGTATATAAGAGCCTTCTCTTCGAATACTCCCAGGTTAAACGGAAAGAAATTTATGTTTTCAGTCACTCCCAGAATCTGAAAATCTTCACCATACATGTAGAACTTCCTCCCCACCGGATCCTTCCACCCCATCAGGTCAATCAGCGACTGATTTACCACCACATATTCATGATTCAGGTTTCCCCTTTTCTCAGAAAAGTACGCTCCTTCAATCAGGTTTATCTCAAAAGTGGAGAGAAAATCCGGATCGGTCCACAGTGCCACTGCCAGTTTATTATGGTCGGCACCTCTTTCTCCCCAGTCGACTAAACCATTACTGAGCATGACAGGAATATCAGATCCCGTTGTAACACCTTGCACGAAATGGAGCCCGCACAGCTCCTTTTTGATCAGGTCATATTTTTCCCACGCCTGCCCCGTGGTTCTTATATATAGTACCTCTTCCCGGTTAAATCCCAGGTCAGCTTCTTTCAGGTAGACATACTGCCGGATCATAAAAATGGTAACCAGGATAAAAATTATGGAGAATGTGAACTGCACAACGATCAGTATCTTTCTTGACTTGCTGCCTCTCTGATGACCATTGTATGATTTCCCCGTAAGGAATTCCAGCGGCTTAAATCCAGCAATTTTTACTGCCGGGTATAAACCTGCCAGCTGGCCGGTCAGGAAGAAAAGAACGAGGATCTGTATCCAGAAAAAAATGCCCGAAAAGTCGGCATCCTGATGTACACCAAAAGAGCGGTTGATGACCGGGATCAGGTTTTCTGCCAGGAACAATCCCAGGTAAAAAGCAACCAGCAAAAGTAGGTAAGTTTCACCCAGAAACTGGAACACTAACTGGCGTTTGGTAGCCCCCACGCTTTTCCGAATAAGAATCTCTTTAAATCTGCTGGAAGCATAAGCAGTGGTCAGATTTATGAAATTGATACATGCAATCGAAAGGATCACCAGCGCCATGATCAGGTTCATATACAATCCTATGATCCCCCTGGTTTCTCCGTGTAAATGCATCCGGGTGAGATCATCAAAAAAGAAATAGGACTCAATCTCTGTATCAAAGTTGGATTCTACATACTCATTGATTGCCACATTCAAAGCAGATACATCGGTCTCTTCGGCCAGTTTAAAATTGTTGTAATAGATGTTCCCACCGGCATTATCCACCGGGTAGCCCAGCTCTTCCATCATATGAAATCCCAGAAGGACCTTAAATTGATACGACGATTCTATAGGAGGATCCTCCACCACACCAGCCACCCGGTAATACTCTCCTTCACCAAGTCTGACTGGCTGATCCAAAGGATCCTTATCCCCAAACAGTTTCGTGGCCATGCTCTCTGTGATCACCATATGGTCCTGTTCAGAAAATATCTGGTCTCTGTTTCCTTTGACCAGATTGAAAGAGAAAAAGTGCAGAAAGGAACTGTCCACTGCCAGTACTTCGTCTTCGTTGAAATATCTCATTGGAATATCCTCTGAATCCTCTTCAGTGGCAATTCCGAACTCAAATTCTTGTGGCTGGCTTATTCTGCAACTGCTCAACACCTGGGGAAAATTGTCTGGCAGTTCAGTAGCAAAGATCCCCCCAGCACGTTCAGAGGTATATTCTGATCCATCCATGGTGATGGTTACATTCAGGATGTACATCTGATCAATATCCTCATGGAACTTATCAAAACTGAGATCAAACCTGACCCAACTCCAAAAAGAGAGAAATATGCCAAATCCAATGGCCATACCCAGCAGGTTGATCAGGGTGATCAGTTTGTTCCTCCAGAGGTTTCGAAGAGCAATTAGCAGATAGTTACGGATCATAGGTACAGTTTATACCCTTAAAAGATAAGATCGTGCCATAAATCGCAAACAACTACAACACTGACTCTTATCCATTTGGGACTCGATAAGAAGTGTCGGGATTTCCAACACATCGTGTGCAAAAATCCCACAATAGTGTAAATTTATGCAATTAGAGGGAACCGAATGGCCAGAAAAGAGGGATCCATACTGATCGTAGATGATAACGATGACCTGCTTATTGCATTGAGGCATTTTTTATCCCGTCAATTTGAAAGCATTGAAACCCTGAGAAATCCCAACCTGATTCTATCCACACTGGAAAAGCAGAGTTACGACGTCATCCTGCTGGATATGAATTTCAAAGCAGGCATCGCTACGGGAAATGAGGGGATTTTCTGGCTCGGTAAGATCATGGATAAGGATCCCGATGCCACTGTGGTCTTTATTACTGCTTATGGAGATGTGGAACTGGCTGTCAAATCCATGAAAGAGGGCGCAGCTGATTTCATCATGAAATCGTGGGATGAACAGAAGATATTATCCACGGTACTTTCCGCCTATGAATTAAGAAAAAGCAAACTGGAGGTTTCTTTGCTCAAGAAGAAGCAGGAACACCTGACCAGGGAAATGGAGAAGGATTTTGCCATATGCCATTGCCAATCTGCTGTGATGAGTGAACTGGACCACCTGGTCAAAAAGATCGCTGTTACCGATACCAGCGTGTTGATCCTGGGTGAAAATGGAACAGGGAAGGAAATAGTAGCCAGGGAAATTCACCGGTTATCAGGCAGAAGCAGGGATATTTTTGTCAAAGTGGATCTTGGAGCACTTCCCGAAACCTTATTTGAAAGCGAGCTTTTCGGTCACGTGAAAGGTGCATTTACCGATGCCAAAGAGGATCGTGAAGGGCGTTTTATCATTGCATCGGGCGGAACCCTCTTCCTTGATGAGATAGGGAATCTCCCCCTGTCCCTGCAGAGCAAACTGCTTTCAACCCTTCAGAATCAGGAAGTGTATCCCGTGGGATCCTCCATCTCAAAACCTACGAATGTAAGGATCATATCAGCCACCAATATGCCATTGCAGGATATGATTGAACAAAAGCGGTTCAGGGAAGATCTCTATTACCGGATCAATGCTATCCAGGTGGAGATCCCTCCACTGAGGAACAGGAAAGAGGATATACCCGTCCTTTCCCACTTTTTCCTCAGGAAATACAGTGTCCAGTATAACAAAGGTGGATTACAGCTAAATGAAAAAGCGCTTAGCCGGTTGCAACAGCACGATTGGCCAGGTAACATACGTGAACTGGAACATACGCTGGAAAAAGCGGTCATACTATCCGACAAGGGAGAGATAACTTCCGATCATCTGTTTCCAAAAATCTCATCCATGAGATCTCATCCACAGGCATCTACGCTAAACCTTGAGGAAAACGAGAGACAGGTGATTGAAAAAGCCATAAAGATGGAACGGGGCAATGTAAGTGCAGCAGCCAGGAAATTGGGGATCAACAGGTCTACCTTATACCAGAAAATGAAAAAGTATGGTATTTAGCCGTTTTATCTGGACTATCCTGATCCTGGTAAGTACCATCGTGGGCACATCGGTACTACTGGGCATTTACCTGCAAAAACCGGACTATCCGGTTACCATTTCGGTCCTGATCGTAGTGCTGATACTAGAGACCGGATTACTGATCTATTACCTTATCAAAATCAGAAACGACCTGGTGAAACTGATCCTGGCTTTACGACACGAGGATCCTACTCTTCAATTCTCCAGAGATGGAATCGATCCTTACTTCAGTGCCATCCACAAGGGATTTAATGAGATCATCAGGGATTTCCGCCTGGTCAGACTGGACAGGGAAGTGGAACACCGGTTTTTCGAAGCTACTGTAAACCATGTACAGTTTGGTCTGATTGCTTTCAACCAGATCTTTGCGGTGGAATTGGTAAACCGCACATTTCTGGAACTGTTCCGGCTCAAAGGAATTGAGCAACTCGATGAATTGGGAAATGTATCGAAAGATCTGCCCGAAACGTTCAGGAAACTGACTCACCAGAAGGAATCACTTAAAAGAATACAGATAAACGGGCGACAATACCACCTCATTCTACTGGCCTCTAAATTCAGATTAAAGGGCCAGGAGATCACACTGATCTCGGTGAGGGATCTCAGCCGGGAGCTCGACCGGAATGAATTGGAAGCATGGCAAAAGCTTATGCGTATCTTAAGGCACGAAATCCTCAATTCCATCACCCCCATCAAACTCCTCTCAGGTAAGCTATCCGAAATATTACAGCCGGAGGACTCCCTGATCTCATTAACCAGGTTAACTGAAGAGGAGGTCGGAGAGATAAAAACCGGTCTGGATACCATTCACAGACGATCTACTGGTCTCTCTAATTTCCTGGATGCCTATTCGAACCTTTACCGTGTGCCGGAGTTGAAATTTAAAATGGTCAAAGCAGCCGATTTACTGGGAAGGACCGGTTTGCTTTTCAGGGATCAGTTGGAGCGGGAAGGAATCAGCTACACTCTCGAATGCCCGGATGAAGAGATTGTCATCGAAATGGATGAACGGATCATCGAACAAGTATTGATCAACCTGGTAAAGAACAGCATGGAAGCTCTTCAGGATTGTCAAAACAAATCTATCATTCTTTCATGTATCATGCGAAATGAGGAACGTGTAATCGGGGTCAAAGACACGGGTCCCGGGATTCCGGAAGAGCAATTGGAGAGTATTTTTATTCCTTTCTATTCCACCCGTAAAGAAGGAAGCGGCATAGGTCTCAGTTTTTCCCAGCATGTCATGCGTCTCCACAACGGATTCATCCATGTGGTATCAAGCGTAGGCCAGGGAAGTCAGTTCCTTTTGGTTTTCAAATGAACCTTTTCTGGAAAAAGCTGACTATCTTCACACCCGCAGAGAAACCTCTTCTGAACAAAATCGATTGAATGCTGTAAAGTAATAAACAGACTTCTGTTATGCCTATAAATGTCCCCACCAACCTGCCAGCCATCGAAGAGCTGAAGAAGGATTATATCTTCATTATGGAGGAGAGCCGTGCCATCCACCAGGATATCCGGCCCCTTCGAATTGTCCTGTTGAACCTGATGCCAGTCAAGATGGTAACAGAGACAGACCTGCTCAGATCCCTGGCCAACACAGCCCTGCAGCTGGAGCTTGACCTGCTCCACATGGATGGACATGTATCAAAAAATACGCCCAGGGAACACATGGACGTATTCTATAAAACTTTCGACGATATTAAGGATCACCGATACGACGGTCTGATCATTACAGGAGCCCCCGTTGAGATGCTGGAATTTGAAGAAGTGGATTACTGGGACAAGCTGTGCGAAGTTATGGAATGGAGCAAGACCCAAGTAAGTAATACCATGCACATTTGCTGGGGAGCCCAGGCAGGACTTTATTATCACTACGGGATACAAAAATATCCACTGCCAAAGAAAGTATTCGGAGTTTTTGATCACCAGATCACCGACCGCAGGCATCACCTGGTCAGGGGATTTGATGATGTATTTCCGGCACCACACTCCAGGTATACTGAGAACCGACTGGCAGAGGTGGAGGCACATCCCGACCTGATACCACTGGCCTGGTCGCCCGAGGTAGGTTCCAATATCGTCCTGTCCAAAGACAACAAACAGATCTTTATTTCAGGACACCTGGAATATAATCCACTTACCCTGAAAGATGAGTACGAAAGGGACCTGGCAAAAGGATTGGATATTGATGTGCCCAAAAACTATTTTCCTGATAATGATCCCAGCAGGGAACCTGTGATAAAGTGGAGGGCCCATTCCAGTCTGCTTTTTTCCAACTGGCTGAATTACTACGTATACCAGGTTACTCCGTATGACTGGTATTAGCAGGTAAGGTCTTAAGTGTCCACATCCAGGTTCTCCAGGCCTAACTCCCTGGCATGGGCCACTATTTCACTGTACTCCTTCACCGGCACATATTGGTCGATTTCCGGAAAGAGATGCGCACGGTAGGCAGGCCGGTATTGTATCATAATATTGACAAAGGTCTGTAAAGGAAGGTGATTCGCGATCCATTCCATGGCTTCCATGGAACCGCTCACGTTTTTGGGCATCACCAGGTGACGTATCATCAGTCCCCTGTAAATGACCCCGTTGCTTTTAGCTAAAGCAATTCCCACCTGCCGGTTCATCTCAATCAGGGCTGCCTTGGTAACAGACGGATAGTCTGTTGCATCGCTGCTATACGTACTGGAATTAAAAGCGTCCACATACTTGAAATCAGCCAGATATATGTCTACTATTCCATCCAGCTGATTCAATATATCAGCTCTCTCCCACCCACAGGTGTTGTATACTAACGGCAAACGCAATCCCATGGAAGTAGCCCTATCCAGTGCCTGTACCACATGAGGAGAAAAATGCGTGGGCGTAACTATATTGATATTATGGCATCCCTCCTCCTGCAACTGCAGCATCATTCCGGCCATGTGGTCCACCTCACAATCTGATCCGGCCCCACCATGACTGATATCCCAGTTCTGGCAGAAAACACAACCCAGATTACAATGACTTAGAAAGATGGTACCTGATCCCCCCACACCTACCAGTGGCCGCTCCTCCCCGAAATGGGCATGGAATGAGGCCACCTTCAGTTTTGATGTGGCATTGCAGAATCCGGTTTCCCCATCCAGACGGTTCACTTTGCACTCTCTTGGACAAAGCCTGCAATCGCCAAGCATTTCCCACAATGCCTCACTCCTCTTTCTGAGTTCACCATTGCGATGAAGTGCAATGTAGCCTGGTGTATAAGCAATCCCGTTCATGTTTGCTAAAACCCCATTCCCTACAGCCAATTTAATGAATTTTGGTTATACCTTTAGGATGCAATGGCTGTTTTCGAACAAACACATAGTGGACGATCAGAACTTGTCCAATCCTTAATAGAGAAACATCTCAAACCTCGTGACCACTACATCTATGGGTTTGCAGATCTTACGGGTTTGGTGGACAGGCAATTCGGGGATTTCCGCTACGGTATATCCATCGGGAAGAAGCTGGACGACGGGATCATAGATTCCATTAAAAACGGACCCACACCAGAGTACTATGCCCATTATAAGGAGACCAATGATGCACTGGCACGACTGTCGAATCGAATCGCCAGTGAGCTGAACCGGAATAGAATTGAAACACTGTGTATGGAGCCTACGATCCCCGAGGACTACCCTGATGCTTATTACCAGGAAACCTTGAGGTCCAGGCTCTCACATAAGATGGTGGCCACCCGTGCCGGTTTGGGATGGATCGGTAAAACGGCTCTGGTCATCACCAGGCCATTCGGACCCAGGCTGAGGCTGGTAACTATTCTGACCAAAACTCCCTTAAGGAATGATTCCGATCCTGTAGATAAAAGCAGATGTGGGAAATGCGTCATCTGTGTGGAAGCCTGTCCGGCTGAAGCGGCCACAGGACAACTATGGGATATTACCCTGGACAGGGATCAGTTTTTCGATGCCGAGAAATGCCGTGCTCAGTGCAAAGAGTTCGGTTACAACATGCTGGGAGGGGATCGCAGGATCTGCGGAATCTGTGTATCGGTCTGTCCCATTGGAAACAGGGTCACAAACCATAATAGTACATAGAGGTATTCACTCTACTCATCCCATCCGGTCCAGCCACCAGCAGAACCATCTATTCCATCGGGTCTAGTATAGATGTTATAGAGAGGAAGAGACAAGAGCTCCAGTTCAGTGGCGGGTACAGGGAAATGGAGCCAGGTACCAGGCTGAAGCCTATCGTTCCTTCTCATATCAAAAAATGAAACACCGACACCCGTTAGAAAACACTCGATCTCCTTTTCATCCAGGATGTATCTCAGAATATCATTAGTTGGCAATAGATCGGGCACTCCTCCCCTGCTCTTTCGCGGTCCGGCAGGATCATTAAGTATAGCCAGTGCTGCTTCACTATTCTCCAATCTGAGCCAAGCCTCAGCTTCAAGGAGTTTTACCTCCCAGGCCAGGAAACTGGGTTTTGGCTTATTTCCGTACCAAACCTCTTCGAATACGTAATCATAACGGCTGTGCCTGTAATGGGAAAAGTTATAATATCCCCTATCGGGCCTGAAGTTGTTACCAGCCAGGTATTCAAAATCGGTAAGCAGGCGTTCATCATCCGGATCTGCCTCTCCAGGATCAAGTCCATCCGGGGTATTCCAGGAGATATTATCACGGGGCCATCTGGAAGGATAATCGTGGTCCAACAAATTGATGATCCTCATATCCACCCTGGCATATCCCGGATACCTACCGTAACAGGTATAAAAATCGTACCAACCATAGGTATCTCCCAATTCAGGTGAAAAGTCCCAGGTAATTCCTTTCTGAGCGTATTCCAGCACCCGATCCCAATCAATGTCACTATTTTGAGTGCTGGTTCTGGAACTATATGCCAGTATCCTGGCTGCATACCCGTTGGCCAATTGTGATAGATCCACATTGGACATGGCCTGGCCTCCAACCCAATCGGGCGGTACCTGGAAGGTATTCCCGTCCGAGATTTCAATAGCCTTGTTCAGCATTTCCAGGGAGGCATCTACAACTTCCATCCAGGGCTGTAATTGTAAATTACTGTTATCAACACCCGGTTTGATTACCATTGCCTGATCGCAAATGAGCCCAAGATATCCATGTGAAACACCCGATACAAAAAGGCAGAAGGATTCAAGCAAAGCGAGTTGATCAACTGATAAACCCATTGAGTTATCTTTATCCAACACATCAAGCACCATATTTGCGTAGTACACTGCCTGGTAGGATCCTTCCCAGTGTCCAACTAATTGATGTCTATACCCATAATCCACATCATTAGGATAAAACTCCATTTGTGTTCTAGGCTCCAACGAATACAATTTAAGTAATCCCCATGAACTGGTCAGATAATCTGCCATCACACCTAATGGACGAGCAAGACTATTCCCATATTCTCTGATTTCATTATGAAAAGTCCGGAACGAGTTTCCTGCCAATTCCATCAACTGCTCCTGATTCGAAAAAGCTCTCGCTTCATCCGGCTCAATTTCATTGATCACGTCCAGATCAGTGCAGCTGTGAGTAAGAAAACTGCAAAAGAAGATGATAATTAGATATTTAACATTCCTGGCTCTCATGACTTCCAGGATATTTGAATTACTCATCCCATCCGGTCCAACCACCAGCAGACCCATTTTTCCCATCGCCTTTCGTATGGATCGTATAATGAGGAAGTGACATGATCTCCAGTTCACCAGCCGGTACCGGGAAATGGAGCCAGGTACCTCTCTGCAGTCTGTCGGTCCTTCTCATATCAAAGAAGGGAACACCGGCTCCCGTACAATAGCACTCAATATCCTTTTCATCCAGGATATATCTCAGGATATCATCGGATGGCAATACATCTGGTAATCCTCCCCTGCTCTTTCGTGGTCCCGCCGGATCATTTAGTATAGCCAGGGCAGCAGCTTCATTTCCTGATCTCAACAAAGCTTCTGCCTCCAGCAATTTTACCTCCCAGGCCATGAAAGTGGGTTTTGGGCCTATTCCGTACCAGGCATTCTCACGTAGATGGTCATTCCGGCTAAACCTGTAATGAGAAAAGTGATAATATCCCCTGTCAGGCCTGAAATTGTTAGTTGCCAGGTATTCAAAATCAGTAAGCAGGCGTGCATCATCCGGATCTGCTTCTCCGGGATCCTGTCCGTCCGGAGTATTCCAGGTTTCATAATATTTAGGCCACCGGGAGGGATAATCGTGATCCATCAGGTTGACGACCCGCATATCAACTCGTCCCCAACCCTGGTAGGTAGCATACATAAAGTAATCATCATACCAATCATACGCATCCCCAAGTACAGGAGCAAAATCCCAGGTATGTCCGCTCTGTGCGTAGGATAATACCCGATTCCAGTCAACAGCGTTGTTTTGACTCCCTTTTCTGGAGCTGTAAGCCAGGATCCTAGCTGCATACCCATTGATCAGTCGAGATAGTTCCACATTAGACATGCTCTGTCCCCCTACCCATGCCGGAGGCAGATGAAAACTGTGGGAGTCTGAGATCTCAATAGCCCTGTCCAGCATGGCCAGGGATTCATCTATTACCTCATTCCAAGGCTGCAATGGATGATCTGATAAGTCAATGTCATATTTGACCACAACTGCCTGATCAAATACAAGACCCAGGTATCCATGAGAAACACCGGATGCAAACAGGCAGAAGGCCTCCATTAAGGCAAAATGCTCATTGTTGAATCCCTTTTCCTTCTTTTCCATCACCATGTGAAGAACACTATTGGCGTGTGATATAGCCTGATAAGACTCAATCCACTGGCCATTCAACCGGAAATAATAAGGCCAATCGGATCTATTAGGAAATGATTCAAGTATCCATCTCGGTTCCCACGAGAACTCTCTTGTTCCGCACCATGAAAGGGTTACATGATCCGCCATGGCACTCATGCCTAAAGCAAGGCTTTCATAGCCCTGAACTCCATTGTGGAAAGTCCGGAAAGAGCTGCCCGCAATTTCCATCAACGCATCCGGATCCGAATATATCCTTTCTGCATCCGGTTCCATTTCGTTGACCACGTCCAAGTCAGTGCAGCCAGGAGTGACAACGCTGCAGAAAATGATAAGAATCAGATATGTAAAATTCCTGGTTATCATAGCTTGGGGTGCCTGTCTGATTAACTTCAGGAAAAAATCTATAATTCCACTTACTAATTTACTAAAAATTTGAGTTTACTTTATGTGCATGAAAAAAATACTCCTGATCCTAATCATGATGAGCGCTGTCCAGATAGTGGCAGCCCAGCATGGAAAAGTATTTGATAACCTCTCCATGGAGAGTGAGATTCTCAAGATGGAGCGGAAATATGCCATATATCTCCCTCCCGACTATGAGAGTTCGGAAAGAAGTTACCCCGTCCTTTACCTATTACATGGAGGGGGTGATGATCAGACGGGCTGGATCCAGTTCGGGGAAGTGCTGCATATAGCAAACAAAGCTATTCTTGAAGGCGATGCCACACCCATGATTATTGTGATGCCCGATGCCCAAACCGGACAAAGGGGATATTTCAATGATTTCAAAAACCTATGGCGCTACGAAGACTTCTTTTTTGAAGAATTCATACCGTATGTGGAAAAAGAATACAGGATCAAAGGAGAAAAGAGGTACAGGGCCATCTCCGGGCTCTCCATGGGAGGTGAGGGCACCTTCATCTACACATTGCACCACCCGGAGCTCTTCTCATCTTCCTGTCCCCTCAGTGCCAGAAGTGGCCCCCTGAACCGCAAGGATATGGACCGGTATATAAAAGAATGGGGACCGGGCACCGAAGATGAAATGGAATCATGGTACAAACGACACAGTGTCCTGGAGCTGATTCAAGAGATGCCAGACCATCAGAAAAAGGCTGTCAGGTGGTATATCGACTGCGGGGATGATGACTTCCTGTTTGAAGGCAACTCCCTGGTTCATATTGCCATGCGAAAGAAGAACATACCCCATGAATTCCGTATCAGGCAGGGGGGGCATACCTGGACCTACTGGAGGGAATCCCTTCCGGAAGTGCTCTCTTTTATCTCTGATGCATTTCACCAACACTAAGACCCAAACCATGAAAAATCTGAATGTAACCCTGCTCATCCTGTTGTTTATTGCCGGATGCAGCTCAACTCCAAAAACGGATAAAGCAGAAGGATCGGGGATCCCTGTTATTTTTGATACCGATGCCAATAATGAGCTGGATGATCAGCATGCACTGGCCTACCTGCTGCTGAATGATGAGACCTTCGATGTGGTGGGCATCACGGTAAATGCAACCGGCAACGGCGGAGATATCGATGAACATGTGAAAGAGGCTAACCGGGTGGTGGACCTGGTGGGATGGAAAGGTAAGGTGCCGGTTTTCAAAGGGGCAAACGGAGACTTCCCTGAAATAAAGAACCAGATAGACAACACTGAGTATGACGGATCGGAGGCGGTGGAATTTATCATCAAGGAGGCCATGAAGAAGAGGAAGCAACCCCTGGTGCTTTTGCCGGTGGGCAAACTCACCAATGTGGCACTGGCCCTGAAAAAGGAACCTGCCATTGCAGAGCGGGTCAGGGTGGTCTGGCTGGGCTCCAACTACCCCGATCCCGGAGAGTATAACCAGGTGAATGATACGGCATCTCTCAGCTTCATCCTGGAGACTGGTATCCCCTTTGAGATAGTGACGGTCCGGTATGGCAAACCTTCAGGGACAGCGGCTGTGAAGGTGAAGCGCCGGAACATCTATATGAGAATGCCCGGCATAGGACCGGTTGTGGAAGAACCGGTGGAAGGAAGGCACGGGGGAGAATTCACCTGCTTCGGGGACTACTCGGTGAGCCTTTTTCGGAACATAGACCACCTGGAGGATGGTTGTTTCCGTGCCCTGTTCGACATGGCCGCAGTGGCCATTGTGAAGGATCCGTCCTGGGCAACTGCGAAAGAGGTGGCCTGTCCAAAGCTTGTAGACGGTCTCTGGGTTGAACAACCTGACAACCTACGCACTATCATTGTATGGGAAGATTTCAAGAAAGATCAAATCCTTGAGGACTTTTATGCAATCCTGGAAGGTCAATCCTCCACAGGTTCCTGAATTCTTTTGCATTAGTCGCGGTTTTCTCCTAAATTTCCTGGTGGATAGGATAAGTATTCACCTGAAAACTCAGTGCCATGAAAAGAAGAAGATTTATTGCCACCTCAGCAATGTCCGTTCCTCTGATCAGTATGTTTCCCGCCAACCTCTCCTCCATCGTTCGTGAAACGGGTGAAGGGATTATTGAAAAGCGATCCCTGGGGAAGACTGGAGAGAAGCTTTCTATGATTGGATTTGGAGGAATAGTAGTAAAAGATGCCACCACAGCAGAAGCGGCGGCCCGTGTGAAAGAGGCCATCGATTTTGGAGTCAATTACTTTGATGTGGCCCCCACCTACGGCAATGCTGAGGAGATGCTGGGTCCCGCATTAGAACCCTATCGAAAAAATGTATTTCTCGCCTGCAAAACCACCCAGCGAAAAAAGGAGGGTGCCAGGAAAGAATTGGAGCAATCATTGAAATTGCTGCGCACCGATCATTTTGATCTCTATCAATTGCATGCGGTGACCAAACTGGAAGATGTGGATACAATTTTTGCTGAAGGAGGTGCTATGGAAACTTACCTGGAAGCACAAAAAGAAGGTAAAGTGAGGTTTCTGGGATTCTCAGCCCACTCAGTGGAAGCTGCCTTGGCTCTGATGGACCGGTTTGATTTCGATACCATTCTGTTTCCTTTTAACTATGCTACGTGGTATGCAGGCAATTTTGGTCCCCAGGTGATGGAAAAGGCCAAAGAGAAAGAGATGGGAATCCTTGCGCTCAAATCGATGGCCTGGCGTCCATGGGAAGAGGACGAGGAGAGAAATATTGACAAGACCTGGTATAAGCCTCTTACTGAAAAGAAGCAGGCCGATCTGGGACTCAGATTTACTCTATCCCATCCGGTAACGGCAGCCATACCTCCAGGTCACGAGGATCTCTTTTCCATGGCTCTGAGGCTGGCTATGGAATTCAAACCCTTAGATAAACAGGAGATCAAAGAGATCAAGGAGCGAGGATTAAATACCGAGCCTTTATTCAGATATCCCATGAAAGCATAACACTTCCCAATCACCTTCAGGAGAGTAAGTTGTTAAGTCATTATCGCTAAGCGATTTGCTTGACAATTGCATTTCATTGTTTTAACTTGCATAAAGCTTTGTTATTCTCATACCTGAAAATCTTGCAAGCTCTGATACAAGCTGAACACACCCCCGGTTAAGACATTAACCAGTGTCGAGATGAAGCTGGTACTTTTTTACATTCTGACTTCTCAAGTATGAAAAAGAAAATACTGCTTGTCCTACCAAAGAACTACGAAATCAATTTCATTAATATCTCAGGCATTGTGAAAGTGATTACAAAAAAATCAGGAGGAGCCATTACATTGAGCCTGGCAACAATTGCTGCATTAACCCCTCCTGAATTCGATGTGAGAATAATTGATGAGGATGTTGAAGAAATTGACTTTAATGAGCACTATGATATTGTGGGCATCGGTGGATTTTCTTGTTACCTGAACAGGGCTGAAGAGATTTCCAAAGAATTCTCTAAACGAGGGGCGCTTATTGTGTGTGGAGGATCTCCCGCTACATTCAGTCCTGAACGATGGAGAGAGTTTGCAGATGTCTTAATCCTGGGAGAAGCTGAACGAACCTGGCCCCGGTTCCTAAATGACTATGTAAACGGAAAAGTAGAAAAGGTATATATTGAAAATGGGAATCCGGATATTTCATTGAGTCCTGTGCCTGACTTTAGTGGCTATTCTGCTGAAATTCTCCAAAGATATCTCTACGGGATTGTACAGGTAAGCAGAGGATGCCCATACACATGTGAATTCTGCAGCGTTCATGAATATGCAGGAAACAAAATGAGATATAAATCTACGGATAAGATCATCCTGGAGGTGGAACAACTTTACAGCACTTGTAATTCTCGGTTTATTTTTATCGCAGATGATAATTTCGCAGGAAATAAAAGTAAAGCAAAAGAGGTATTGAGAGCGCTAAGAGATTGGAACCATAGTAAAGACTCTCATGTCTCATTTATCACTCAACTCTCTATTGATGCTGCACATAATGAAGAGTTCCTTGAATTAGCTGCCGAAGCTGGATTAACAAGAGTATCTGTTGGCATTGAAACTCCAAATCCCAGGAGTCTTAAAGAAACTAACAAGATTCAGAATCTAAAAAGGAGCACAACTGACGACATAAGGAAATTCAATGAGCATGGTATTCTTGTGCAAGCAGGCTGTATTGTGGGATTTGATCATGATGATACATCCATTTTCAGGGAACAGTTTGAGTTTTTTAATAAAATGGGGATCCCAAACATCCAGGTGATGCCTCTTCAGGCTCCTGACGGATCTCCGTTAAAAAGAAAGATGATCAAAGCTGAGAGATATCTGGATTGGGAGCCTGCCACAAGGGCAGATCCGGAGCAGTTTAACTCGTTGAACACTTTTACTTTGGTTCCAAAACAAATGAGTCCTGAGGAAATGAGACAAGGTTTATGCTGGCTCTTGAAGAATTTGTATACACCTGACAACTTCATTCATCGCATGAGGATATTCTTCAGGGATTATAAGAATTCTGAGAAGAAACAATGGCTGAACATACCTAAATCAAACATAGACTGGTATGGTATTGGCCTGGTTCTGAGATTAATGAAATATGTTTTTCTGACAGCATCAAAGATGGACAGGAAACTATTCTGGAATATGTATGGAGTTGTTAAAAGCTCGAATCATCCACACCGCATGTTGCTTTTCATAAACTTCTATTTGAGTTTTCTTAATACCCGGAGTTTAATTTCCAAGTCTTTCCCTGAAATTGAATCTGTTGTTTCCCCACCTGAAAAGGAACTGACTGAGCCAGAAGGATACCCTGCATTTGAACTATCCCGGTAAGAGGTGGCCTTTCACAGGTTCCCTTTTAAATTATAACCCAGGCAGTTTGTGGATAGCAGGGTTTTTGCTTAATTTATCGTCAATTTCCGAACCATGCCAATTGAGATAAGAGAGGTTGTTACACGCAGGGAACTGAAAAAGTTTGTTCGCTTTCCATTCAAGCTATATAAAGGTAACCCATATTGGATCCCTCCAATTGTCAAGGGGGATATGGAGGTGCTGAGTGCCTCATCCAATCCCTCCTTTGAATATTGCGAAACGCTTTTGCTGATTGCCTTCAAGGATGGAAAGATAGCAGGACGGATCGCAGGAATCATTAATCACAGGTACATCGAGCAATGGGGAAAGAAAGATGCCAGATTCAACTGGTTTGATACAACTGATGACAGGGAAGTGTCTCTGCAATTGTTCAGGAGAATTGAAGAATGGGCGCGTGCAAAGGGAATGGAACGTGTGGTAGGTCCCATGGGATTTACCACATTTGAACGGCAGGGAATCCTGGTGAATGGATTCGAAGAGATGCCCACCTTTTCAGGGGTTCATAATTACTCTTATTATATAGAACACCTGGAAGCGCTCGATTATGAGAAGGAGATCGAATATGTGGAATATGAGTTGGTCGTTCCGAAAGAGATTCCCCAAAAGATTATCAAGATCAGAGATCTCGTTACGGAACGATATGGTTTGAGATTATTGAAAGCAAATTCTACCAAAGAGATGCTTCCTTATGCAGATCAGGTGTTCCGGGTAATTAATGAGGCATATAAACCTCTCTACGGATTTACTACATTAACTGAGAAGCAGATTGCCTACTTTGTAAAGAAGTATTTCACTTTTGTCAAACCAAAATATGCTTCGGTAGTATTGGATGAGAATGACAGGGTATTGGGATTCCAGATCTCCATGCCCTCTCTTTCACGTGCATTACAAAAGGCCAGAGGGAGAATATTCCCTTTTGGATGGTATCACCTGCTTAAGGCCATGAAGAAACCTCAACGGTTGGATATGCTTCTTACCGGAGTAGTGCCCGAATACCAAAGTAAAGGAGTGAATGCGGTCTTCATGTCTCACCTAACCGGAGCAGCCATTGCAAGTGGGATCACTTTTGCGGAATCCAACAGCGAGCTGGAGGAGAATATCAAGATGCAGAATACCTGGAGGTATTTTGAATCGAGGCAACACAGGAGGTCACGCCTGTTTTCGAAAACCCTCTCATGATCTTCCTTTTCATTATTGATGAAAAGGATCCCCAGCCTCAATAAAATGGATGGGGACTTCTTCTATGAAGGATCGCAACCATTCCGCACAATATTCCATTCCTGCCTCTTCAGATACTACATGACCCAGAATGATCGCAGCCTTTGAATGCCCTGCTTGTGAAGCATCCCGGACATACTCTATGGTTTCCCATTCCCTGGCCTCTCCGATCACGATCAGATCAATGTCGTTTTGCCGGAGCAACCGGATATGGTCTGATGAACCAGGTGCCCCTGCACTGAATGCAGCTTTCTTTACCGGAAGATCCGGATTTCCAATGACCCTGAGGATAGCTTCCGGAAAGATCTCATTCATATAGGCAGTTACTGTACTGACTGTGTGACCTGGCAAATCAAACACACGGGTCTCTCCTTCCAAAAGATGGGATTTCCACTTCAGTTTATCAATCATTCCCTTATAGATCCCATCCGGTGTGGTCCTGTGCCAATGATCATGAAACCTGAAAATGATGAGTCCATGTTCTTTAATAAGAGCCATTTTCGCCTTATATACCGGATCGTCTACAAACATATCTGTATTATCCAGGTGGTTGTAAAAGGTAGGTTCGTGAGTAATGATCAAATTGCACCCACGTGCTGCAGCCTCTTTTAATACCTCAATGGAAGCTGTAAATGTACAGGCAATCCCAGTGACCTGATCATCCGGATCACCTGTCTTAAATGTATCCACAGTCTCTTTACTCCAGGAGCAGGTGAGATTTGCTTTCATCCGTTCCACCACATCCTGAGCTGTCAGGGGTGTGGTGGTCTCTCCTCCCGGATGAAGACCATTTGAAATGAATAACATGAAAAACGTCAGCAGAATAGTCATGGTAAACTGTTTTGGTGTAAACCAAAGATACCTCTTTCAGGTGGTTGTCTCAAATGCCGGAAATAATAAAACCGGCCCAGTACCTGGGATGGGAGTACTCTGTTTCTGTCATCAGGTATTTTTTGGCCTGAAAGAGGGCTTTATCCATATCCAATCCCGATAACCATTTGGAATAGAACTCCCTCATCAACAATTGAGTGGCCTTGTCATTCACTGCCCATAGACTGAGAAGGATTCTTTTTGCACCGGCCAGGTGGAATGCTCTTCTGAGTCCGGCTACCCCTTCTGAATTGTACACTTCACCTAGGCCTGTTTCACAGGCGCTCAGCACCACCAGTTCGGTACTGTCCAGCTCCATCTCCATGATCTCCCATGCGGTAAGGATTCCGTCACCGCTCCCCTTCACGTAATCATAGGCAAAAAAGAGGGTGTTCTGTGCTCCTGCAAAGAACAGACACGATGTAGAATTGGACTCACTGTCAAGGAAGTTATAATTTCGGTTGTCCGTATTATAGACTGTATCACTTACCTGCCTTGTATCCTGTGCAAAGAAACCGTGGGTTGCCAGGTGCAGGACCCTGGGATTCAGTACAGATAAAACAGTGTCTTCTGTGGCGGCAGATCCGGTCACAGTGATACAATCCCAACCCTCTGATTCCAGCATCGATCCTATGCTGTCAATCTCCATTCGTGTACCTGGAAGGTCACTGAGACGGGTTCCGGGGAACATCCTGGACTGAAAGTCACTACCCGTAGAGCTTTCTTCAATATGTGCTGGATCAGGGAGTGAAGCCCGGGCCATACGGAACATGGGATCACCTGCCAGCAACGCCCTCCTGTTATCCCCGTATTCACGCTGCTCTGCCAGGAGATCCGCCAATGAGTTTAGATATTTAATTTCATATTTATCCAGCACTTGTTGGTTCTCCCGGTCAACCAGAGCTTCCATATTCAACTGGTGGAACAAGCCATCAGGAGAAAAGAAAATGGTATTCTTTCCTTCCAATGCACTATCTATCTTTGACCATAGCCGGTCATATAGCCCGGTTTCAAGGGGACCTCCCGATTCTGATTCCATGGAGGCTCTGTAACTTTCATAATCAGGAATGATCTCCTCAGCGTCGAACAGTTTCAGGAAAAGCGGGTGATCCTCCATATCACGGGTAATGATAAATGCCATATACCAGGGGTGTAATGTAATGACCGGAGGGGCTGTCCTGTGATAAAAAGTGATCACCTCAACAGCTGCCTCATCTTCTCTCAGAGCATCCCGGATATCCTGCCAGCGAATTGACCGCACATCCAAAGCCATCCTCTCCCCTATTCTT
>CAZURA010000025.1:0-46546 GCA_964622985.1 uncultured Bacteroides sp.
CAATACCTGGACTTCATACAATCCCTGGAGGAAAACCCCACTGTTGCCTCTGGCCTGGCCTTTGCCCGTAATATATTCCGGCACTTTCCATTCCAGGTGCAGTTGAAAATCACCAAAGTGTTCTTTGGTTTCAATATCTCCGGTCCCCTTTTGAACGGTAAATACCCCATTTTCCACGATCCACCTGGCCTCCCCCTCCCTGCTGCTTTTCCATTGGGAGAGGTCTTTCCCATCAAACAGGACCAGGGCATCGGAGGGAGCCGGAATTGGATCACTGCAGTCCACGGACCCGGGGGTCACCACATCGGGTTGGGGAAGCCAGAACTCCGACATATTGGCCTTCATTTTCCCTGGCTCGGGATACTCTTCCTGGGCAAAAAGCATGTTTGAAATGGCAAACGCACTAAGGACTAAAAAAACTGATCTGATAGAAATGGCTTTCATGTAGGGTGGTATTAAGTTTGAGCAAGCTTAAAAGAACGGACCCAAGATACGCATTTATTTAAAGATTTTCAGAGACGGGGTTTCCAGAATTCCACTGGGATGGAGGATGTAGTTCATGGAAAAATGTTCCCCCTGTGTGGTAAAATGACCCGGACCGGTGGTGGTGTTAAAGGGCTTATGATGCAGAGGGCCAAAGGCATTTCTTCGGGTAAGCACCACCTCCAGGGTCAGTTCATTGCTTCGTTCCAGGGCACTTGTAACATCCAGTGAGTTAGGCTGCCATGCAATAAAACCTGCATCGGGCTGTCCGGGATTCACCTTGATGCAGGCGGCACTGTACTGGGGTACTTCCAGCATCACCTTTCCCATCCCGGCATAGTTATCCAGCAGGGATACATGGTACTGAATCCGTCCCGAATAGAATGGGAATCCCTGGCTTGTCAGGTTCCCGGTGGAGATCTTCTCAGGCAGAGAGGTGAGGATCTTCCTGTTGCCCTCCAGGCTCACAGCAAATTCTCCCATCAGGTATAGTGCTTCCAGATCCAGGTCATCCCTGAATTCGAACTCCTGAACCAGGACATTCTCTCCCGTCTTAAGCGAGCTGGCAGGTAAGACAAACCTGCGGATGGCTTTATCCACCCACCATCCCTGGTCTTCAAGATCCATCTGCTTTCCATTCACCTGTACGGTAAATTCTCCCGGAGTTTCCAAACAAAACTCCAGATCATTTTTTGGTAACTCCTCCACATAAAACGGGAAATAGATGGTCACAGGTCCCAAAACTTCAGGTGTTTCCTGAAACTTCTTCTTAAACCAGGGCTGCACCATATTTCCGGCTCGCTGGGGAATATCAAAATGGGTGCGGATGTGCTGATCAATTTTCAGTATTTCCATCAGGTCGCTGCGCTCCTGATCCTCAATCTGCACATATCCCATGTCCAGAACACACAGGTTGGGCTCATCCAGGGTGTATTGAAAAGGCCCTGAAAGGGCCACTTCCGAGATCATCTGGAGAGGTGGGGAGTCAATGGCACCAGGAACCGATTCAGGTGAAATGGTGTAGAGATGCTCTTTGGGTCCGCTAAAAGAGCTTGTAATTTCAAGAAAGGATCCGTTCGATTCTGCTTCCCTTTTAAGGATGGCACCACTCTCACAATCCCACTCACAAACCTCTCCGCTTGCATTAATCCGCAACAGCACATGGGGATAGGACTTCTCTTTAGACATGTTCATGGCAGCCAGAATGGTCTGCTCTCCATCACGCCTAACCTGGCAGAAAATATCTTCAATGCCTTCGCCTGTTTTTGCATCAATCACCTCCACCGGTATGGAAGTATGCTCCCTTACAGCTGAGGCAATCTCTTCTCTTTCGAAAGGGATGGCGAGGGCCAGCTCCTTCACACGGCTTGCCTCCTCAGAGGGCGAACCATCCACATTCTCAGGGGGATCTCCTGCCAGTATTATGGTACCTCCTGCATCTGCAAACTCCTTCAATATCTGGATGGTGGAGGAACGGATGGTGGTCATCTTTCCCAGTACAATGGTGCGATAGGAGGATTCACCCACCGCTAATACCGCATCTCCCCCAGGAAGGCGGGACACCTGAGCATGGCGGTCCAGGATGCCTTCATCTCCATAATCAAAATCAATTTGTGCTCCCTGAAGAGAGTAGAATAACTCACTGTAGTGCTCTTCAAGCTCCTTTATATCAGGAACGAGGGGCGAGAGCCTGTTTGCCCAGCCCTGCCTCAGCCGGTTCCATACGCTCTCCACCGGATTAAGCACCAGCACATCGCATACTTCTTTGCCCTGGCTTAACATATACCCCAGGCGTGAAAAATAGGTCTCCACATAATCATAGTCCTTATACCAGGAGGACTGATGCAGCATACTGGCCGGGTAATCCCTTTTGGCCTGACCCTGCATCGTATACCAGGAGAGGTGATGGCAGCGCAGGTTTACACCGAACAAAGCCTGCCAGTCGCCCACATACTTATGTCCGGCCCAATCAAATTGCCATCCCGTCACCCCGTAAAGTTCTGAGAGGATAAAGGGCTGTCCCATTTGCCGGGCCACCGACTGGCACTGTTTGGCAATCCAGTAGAGCTGGGCATATTCGGTCAGCACATCAATGCCCGGGTAGTGCATGAATTCATAGGAACGCATAAGGGATCCCTGCATGGCTGTCTGAGATGTCAGGTTGTTCTCATGCAGGAAATGCCCGGTGAACTTTATATCATTCTCTTCGCACCAGTTGAAATAGGGCTGCACCCAGTTCTCAAGGAAAAGTTGCTGTGTCACTTCGGTATATTGCCATTTCACGGGGGAGGTCAGTTCTCCTTCAGGTTGAAGGAACAGATCCGGCAAGCGGTCCATAATATCATATCCCATGCGTTCTTCAAACTCGGTTGCAAACTTCCCGGTCCAGGGAACATTAATCTGATCATTGAGGGATTGGTCCAGTTTTACAGGCGTGTTGAGAGCACCCTGCCGGTGAGGCTCATCGGTGAAAATCCCCTCCACCGAAGCCCAGCGATCACCCGCTCGCTTTTTGTATTCCTCGTGGGTAATCTCCAGGAAAAAATCAGTGGCCTCCCTGCTCATGCGATCCACATCGGTATAGCCATTGTAGAACGTACCGGGCTCCCTTTCCCGCATAAAAAAAGCCAGGATCGTCTGCCGGTCGCTCCTCTTTTTTGCCTCTTTGGCCGATATCCGCTCCACTTCATAGCAATCCATATCTTCAAGCCTGCAGCTGAACAGGGCTTCGTATTTCTTATTGGGTTCAAACTCACCGGGGCCGAACACATGCATGGTCATCAGCTTGGCCCTGTATTCAGGATACTTGGTAACCAGACCTCCGGCCAGCCCCGATGGCCACCGGTCCTCATCATAAAGCCAGGCCTCCATACCCAGCTGATCGGCCTCATCTATACAGGCATTGATCAGCTCAAACCACTTTTCGCCCAGGTATTCGGTTCTGAGACCGGTACGGGAGTGCATAAAAAATCCGCCCATGCCCATCTCCTGCATCACATGGATCTGCCGGATCAGCTCCTCCTTCTCCAGCTCACCGTTCCACGACCAGAAGGGCTTTCCCCTCCAGGCAGCCCCTGGATCCTCAAAATTGGATTTTAACTCGTCCATGCTCAAGGATTGACCATGGACCATCAGGGCTGTAAAAAGGCAAAATGCCAGAAGTGAAAAGGTGAATTTCAGTTTCATAAATTGTTGAGTATTATGGTAAACTGTCAAGGAAACCAGGTACAACTCAAATATAGGCCTCCACGGGAACTCCTTCAATGGCCAGAATGCGCTTTTATTTGTGTTATTTGACCCAAAACGTGCAAACTTTTTCCCACTTTAGGCATTTCCCTTCCAGTCTTCGTTCTGTACTTTTAATTGTTGAAGAAGCTGAATTATGAAGAAAATATCCTCCCTGACTGTAATCCTGCTCACACTGCTCACTGCATGTGGACCAGTCAAGCAAAGTAATAGCAAAAGCAAAACCAAGGGAATGAGTGAAAAGGAAAAAATCACTGTGGCCGCCTATTATTTCCCCAACTACCATGTGGATAAACGAAATGAAGCCTACCACGGCGAAGGATGGACCGAGTGGGAACTGGTCAAGGAGGCCCAACCCCGGTTTCCCAACCACCATCAGCCCAATCTCCCCGCCTGGGGCTATACCGATGAGGCCGATCCGGTTCAGATGGCACAGAAAATTCAGGCAGCGGCCGACCACTGCATCGATGCCTTTATCTTTGACTGGTACATGTACGAAGATGGTCCTTTTCTGGAGCGGGGACTGGATGAAGGCTTTTTAAAAGCAGAGAATACCGAACGTCTTAAATTCGGACTGATGTGGGCCAATCACGACTGGGTCGATATTCATCCCTATATCCGGGGAGAAGAGCAGAAGTTGCTCTATCCTGGAATCGTTAGTCCGGAACGCTACGATGAGATCTGCGACCATGTCATCGAAAGATATTTCACCAAACCCAATTACTGGAAAATCGATGGAAAGGCTTATTTCTCTGTCTATGACGTCCAGAAATTTGTGGAAGGTTTTGGGAGCATGGAAGCCACCAAAGCAGCCATGGACCGCATGCGTGACAAAGCAAAAGCTGCCGGGTTAGAAGGAGTGCACTGGAACCTGGTGGCCTGGGGAAATCCCATTCTTCCCGTGGAGAAGGCACCCTCCAATACACCCGAGTTGATCCGGATGCTGGGATTTAATTCGAGCACCTCTTATGTCTGGATTCACCACGTACCCCTTCCCGAAACTCAAACCGATTTTAACTATGTGAGGGATGAGTATTTTAAACACTGGGACCAAGCAAAAACAGAATATGGTGTTCCCTACTTCCCCAATGTCACCATGGGCTGGGATCCCACTCCCCGGTGCAACCTGGAATCGGAATGGGCACCCGTGGGATATCCCTTTATGAATACCATCGGTAACAATACGCCCGAAAACTTCAAGATGGCCTTGCAGAAGACCAAAGAGAAGCTGCTGGCCGATCCGGACGGACCCCGCATACTGAATATCAACTGCTGGAACGAATGGACCGAAGGGAGCTACCTGGAACCCGATAAGGTCAATGGCATGGCTTACCTGGAGGCTGTAAAGGAGGTCTTCAAATGATGTACCGATGTTTCCAGGCAGGACTGTTTATATACCTCATATTCTTCTCCACGATCATACTGAAGGGGCAGGAAAACCTGGCGCGTAGTGCGTCGGCTTCTGCTGACAGCTCTCATTTGGATCACCCCGCTGCATCAGCCATAAACGGGGATACTACAGATGGCTCGGGATGGGGAGTATTCGCGGTTGATTCGGCGGATCAGAGCGGGATCAATATTGCTCCGGAAGCCACTGCCACGGCTGATGAATCCAGTGAGAACGGTCCGCCATCGGGCGCCATCGACGGAGATACGGTCGACTGGACGGGATGGGCAGTGACCTCTACTTTAGAACATGCACCCCACTGGATGGAGCTTACCTGGGAATCTGCTCAATCGGTACATAAAGTGGTCCTCCATACCACTTCAGCAGGAGATGGGGCCTATGCCCTGAGAGGATACCGGGTTCAATACTGGGATGGCGCCAACTACCAGGATCTGGATACCATCAGCGGCAACAGGGAAGCTCGAATTATTAGTACCTTCCCGTCGACTGTCACCACAAAAATCAGAATCTACTGTGAGGAGCCCGACTCAACCAGCCATTGGTACCGCATCAGCGAATTGGAAGTGTATGCCGATGTAAAGATTGAGCCTCACTGGCTGGAGCTCTCCTGGGAAGCCCCAAAAACCATGAATAAGGCCGTTCTGTATACCCCATCACAGGAAAATGGGGCTTATGTACTGAAAGGCTATGATATTCAATACTGGGATGGCACGGCCTGGCAAACGGCTGCCACAGTCAGTGGAAATACCCAAACAAAGGTTTCGACTTCCTTTCCCACTGTGAATACCTCCAGGATCAGGATCCATTGCAAAGAGCCGGATGTGGCAAGCAGGTGGTATCGCATCGTTGAGCTGGAGATCTATTTTGAGGCACCGGAACCGGTTGAAATCCCCTCTCACTGGCTGGAGCTTAGCTGGGAATCGGTACAAACCATGAGCAGGATTGTCCTGTTCACCAATTCAGCAAAAGCAGGCGCCTTTGCTTTGAGAGCTTATGATATTCAATACTGGGAGGATTCCTCCTGGCAGCCTTTGGCCTCGGTAAGTGAAAATACGGAGGCCGAGATCACCAGCACCTTTGCAGAACTTAACACCACCAAAATCAGGATCTTATGCAAGGAACCGGATACAGCAAGCAAGTGGTATCGCATCAATGAAGTGGAGGTTTACAACGATAGTCAGACTGCAGTTGAGGAGCTGGCTGAAAGTAAAGAAGATGCACTATTTGTGTACATGGATCCATATACCCGGGAGACCGTATTTGCAGCTCCTGCAGAGATAGATCAGATCCAGGTCTATTCGATGAGCGGAATCCTGGTGCATTCCCGTCTGAACTCTGCGGGAACAAACAGTTACCGGATAGCGGCTGACACGCTGCCTCCGGGAGCTTATGTGGCAGTGGTGAATCGAATAAACAGTAAGCAATTTATTATCAAATAGGTAGTTGGTTAATTAAAGAAGAGCTATGAGGTTTATTTCACTTTCCAGAAAAGCAATAGGTCTGTTCCTGATGCTATTCCCCATCCTTGTGATTGGTCAAGCCAATCTGGCCACCTCGGCTACGGCAACGGCTGATGCTTCTCACGCCGATTACCCCCCGGCAGGTGCCATTGACGGGAATACGTCAGACTGGACCGGATGGGGAGTCCCTACCGTGGATAATGGAGAACCTCTGTTCGGGGTGCAGCGCTGGGATATGTATTCGGGTAAAGGAACCACACAGGGCCAGGAGTTGGGATATGTACCCGGAGAACAGGGATTCCTGAAACCAGAGGAGTGGCACTACCGGGCACCCTTCTTTTGCCGCAGAACAGCGGATGTGGACTGGGTTCAGCATCCCACAGATGCAGGCCCCTTATGGTTCAACTCTCCCTTTGATCAGAACCTGCTGCAGGAGGCCATGGACCAGGAAATTGACTTTGCCACAGATGCCGGCATCGATTTTTTTATTTTTAACGGCCCCACACGCACTCTCTACTCCAATGGGTGGGAATTGCACAACAACCTGGATGCTTATCTGAATAACACCCGGGAAGACAAAACAAAATTTGTTTTCGCGCTTTATGGACATGCTGCCATAGACTATGGACGTACCAAGGTAAATCTGATGCTTGATGAAATTGTCGGATATATGCAGCTGCCCTCCTGGCAAAAGGTGATGGGTAACCGTCCGCTGGTTCCCGTACTCTGGCCCCTGCAATTTGAATCGATGCTTGCTGCCCAGGATAGCCCCGAGGAACGAATGACCCTTTCCGAATTTGTGGAACTTGTGCGATCAAGGGTTATGGAGGCGGGACTGGACAATCCATACATTGTGGCCCAGGAGATTAACCGTTCCTATCAACATGCAAACACCTTTTCGGCTGCCGGATTTGATGCCTTTACCGATTACCAGGGAGGTTATGGTGGCGCTGAAGCGCAACGCGATCAGGGTCCTACCTATGCCAGTGCCACTCAATCGATGATTCAGAACTACAAAGACAACTTCCTGGGAAAGATGAGTTTTGTTCCCCCCATGCCCATTGGCATGTATGCCTGGCCACGGGCCACCTCTACCATCTATTACCATTACCGGGAGCCCCTGCCAGGAGATGTAAAAGACCGGGTCAGTGAGACCATGGACTTTTTAAAGAGTCACCCGGAACAGTGTGATGCCCAGGTGGTGTTCTGCTATTCATGGAACGAACATTCGGAAGGGGGGGCCATTTGTCCCACCATGGGGGCATCCCCTGACTATATCCCTGTCACCACACACCTTGATGAGGTTCGTGAGGCGCTTAAATAACATCTGCTTCAGTTCATCAAACAGGTGTGCTTAGCTATTTATTGCTTCTACAAATAAAAATCCTGCACAGGCTAACTGCCTGTCTTCAAGAGTTCCAGGCTTCCTTCATAACCGCGCTCCGTACTCATGCGGCAGATATAGAGGCCCGCGGGAATCCCGGAAGCATCCCAGTCCACCCGGTGCTCGCCGGCAGGAAATACCCCGTCAACCAGTGTTTCCACTTTTCGCCCCACCCGGTCATATATCTCGATCTTTATCCTGCTCCCCGTTTCGATGCTATATGAAATGGTGGTGGTCACGCCAAAGGGATTGGGATAATTGGAATTCAGGCTGCACCAGAAGCCTGTTTCTCCCCTGTTCCCGAAGCCCACGGTATGATCTACCCTGTAAAGCTCAATACCATCGCCTGTCTCCAGGTTCCGGGAGTACTCTTTCTTTTCCCAGCCGTTCCAGTGCTCATGCACCCCCAGGCTCTCCAGTGGGGAATCCTCATTCCCCGGATTGTAGATCAGGCCTGAAGGAGGATCGTCTGCCTGGGACGATTCATGCAGCCAGTTGTCCACATTCCCGTGTACATGGAGGCTGTTTTTGGGCTCCGATCTCAGGAAATCCACACATACCGATTCCAGGGCGATTACATCCTGTGACATAAAGATACTGGCACAGTATTCATCCCCAAAACTGTCATACTTCACGATACGGTTCTGCTGGTCAGAACCATACAATGCATCCACAATATAGAGGATTGTCTTATCCCTGATCTGGGGGTGGCCCAGAATATCCACCAGGTAGTTAAAGCTACCGTACTCCCGGGCCGGTAAAAACCCGATATTACCATCCGTAAAATCATGAACTGCGGCACATTTATGCAATCCCCGGTGGGGATCCGGATTGCCAAGTGAATCGGTTACATTGTTGGGACCGAATCCCCACAGGTAGTTCCCGTCGGGCCAGAATTCCAGTGTGGCTGTGGGGATGTAGATTGATCCATACAGGTTTTTTGCGCAGAGGGTTACACCAGCCATGGTGTGCCCCTTCATATTGGTCAGGTTGACCAGGTAATCCGACTCTGTGACCGATTTCACCCAGAAGACATCCGTCACAGTGGTATCGGCAAAATGAATTTTAGCTTCCAGGTCTTCCTGGGCGGCAATATAACGTCCAGCCTCCTCTCCCTCCAGGTACCTGGGATTCCCGACGAACCTCACCTTCCGGTATTCCTCCCCCGGATGATTTTTGAAGGGATCCATGATATAGTCCGGAATCCTGGCCGATACATCATACACGGTGATCATGTCGCCGGGGACACCCACCTCTTCGACCAGGCCGGTGATCATTGACATCAGCAACTGGGGTGAGGGGCCCGGACTGTTGGCCTTCTCCTTGCCTCCCCCAAGGCCCACCAGCAGGTTGGCCTTGATGGCGATCTTTTCCCCGGGAGCATATCCCACATCCCCTGTTCCTTTGCGTATATTGGCATCCCTGAACAGCCTGTCCCATCCATCATAGGAAGTCGTTGCCCCGGAGACTGCATCCAGCGAGAGGGAAAACATCCTGTCGACCCGTTCAGGATCCGTATTCTGATCTTCCCACCAGAACCCATTGCCCGCTGAAGGATCGTAGCTTATGGCATCCGGATCAAAAGCCCAGCTAACCCTCCCGGGGTGGATACCCCTGGCAATCCCCATGGGTTGGTTCAAGGGCTCAGGGGGAGTGAAAATTTCATTGCCCAGGCGCCTCACTGCAGCCCTGGTATCCTGGGAGGAAGTCAGCAGCAAGGTGCCTGATCCAACAGCGAGTGAAAGAACAATCAGGATCACAGCCAGGGTGATTCTTGATTCCTGAAGTCTTCTCAGGGCTTTCCTGAAAAAGCTGGTAGCAATCACAGTCCCCAGCACCCAGGCGATAAAGGCCGTAGCATTTGCCGCTGCCATACGCTGGCACGGATAGGTGATGCGGCTGGGTTTAGGGATAACTCTCAACAGCAACCACACGATGGAAACCACTCCCAGTACAATAAAATAGAGTGTTCCCTTCGACCGTATGCCGGATCTTTTACGCTGGCATGAATCCTTCCCCTGTTTTCTGCTTTTGCATTCCGAATCCTGTTTTGCTTTCATTGTTTTCTATTTAGCTGTTTATATGATCATTTCGTTACCACATCCCAGACCTTTGACCGTACTGATTTCCCTGCAGGCCCTTCTACCGTAAGGATCACGGTCCAGTTCCCGCCTTCTGGATAGGTATGTTGCGGATGTTGCTCATTGGAGCTTGTTCCATCACCGAAATCCCAGTGCCAGGAGTATACCTCCCCCACCGAGCGGTCCAAGAACTGGATCGTACGCTTCTCACGGTCGATCTCCGTAAAAGCCCAGTCTGCATCAATGGCCTTTCTGTATTTCTCCTCCAGGGGCATCAGCCTGAATACACAGAGATATGAGGCATCCCTGATCATCCGGATGTCATGGGCCAGGTTCCTGAAGGTCTCTTTCTTGCCCGTACCGTCGTACTCAATGGTAAGCCACGACAGGCCGATCAATTCGTTCTCCTTCAGCCTGGACACCACAGACCGGTCCATACCCTCAGGGGAGGCAAAATCAAATGGTGTGATGTAGAATTCCATCTTCAGGGTACCACTGTCGCCCGGCTCCAGGTGGTGGTCATAAGCCACCTGCATATAAGGAAACTCCTTGATCCAGTAGGCATTGCCCCAGATCATGGCCCAGTCCTTGTCCTTTACCGGGGTGAAAATATGGTAATTCTGGGCATGTCCACCATGCCCTTTGAAGTGGAGTTCCTGTCTGGAAAGCCTGTCCCTGTGTGGATTGCTCATATTGATAAAATTCCCGCCAGACAGATCGGCATCCACTACCAGTTCAAAAATATCCTGGGCCAGTCCGGGGTCCTCAAAATCCCAGTAATCGTCGTAGGCCTCCAGGTAGAAATAGAGTCTGTTCAGTCCCTTCACCCAGCCCACCTTTACTTTCAGGTCATAATCAGAAGGATCCTGTGCCACGTCTTCGGCAGAGACCGTATTGATGAGTTGGTCGGATCCGATGATATACGCATCTGGTACCAGTTCCCATTCCGAAAAATCACCGTCGATTCCAGGTGTATGCTCCCTTGGGAACTGGAAAATCATATATTCAATCCCGGGCCGGGCGGCGGAAACAGAAACAAGCAGCATCACTGCTCCAGTCACTATCCATCCAATACTTTTCAAACTCTTCATTTTATAGTCCATACTGAGCCAAGCTTTCATCCATCTAGCATCCATTCCCAACCCGGAAGAAGGACTATTCGTTTAGCATCCCTCTTCAGTTCATCCTCATTTGTAATGCAAATTTGTTCGCTTTACTAATAAGGCTTCAATCTCTGATCCCATCAATTCACGCAGCTGTGATTCTTTCCCGCCAGACCAGTACTTGCAATCAAGTTCCAGAAACACAGATGAATACGGGATTGTTCCATTGGTCTTTAAAACCACGGCCTTGAAAAGCTTCGAGGCCTCATCGATCTTCACAAATACCGAATCGTGCAGGAGTACCCGGATATCCGATTCACCGATGATCCCGCTTAATGATTCCCTGTATTCATCAATCCCGGGAACCAGATCTGTCGTCATGTATCCCAGCTCCCTGTCCGTATAAATGATGGGTTTCACATGGCTCGCGACCTGGATCTGTTCCAGGGTATAAGACAGCACATCCAGCAAAGGCTCATCAGTATCTATGTAAACGATACCTTCTGCATTTTGCAGGGGGAAGGCCTTATCCACCACCAGGATCCAGTTCCTGTGCCCCAGGAGAGGAAGTTCAGAATTAAGCTCCTGCTTCCAGTCAGTCTGGGCAGGAGTATCAAGATTTTTATAATTGCATGATACGAACAGCAAGAAAGCTGCAATGATTAACAGGACTGTGTTTTTCATAGATAAAATTAATTTATCTTATTGACGCTATGTTCCTTATCATCTCATCGCTCAAAGGCTATTCTTTTACAGGAAAAAGATCATTGGGAGTAGCATAAGGCTCTTCCCCAAGAGGACGTGCATTTCTTCCCCGTTTTCCGAGATCACCGATATCCTTTTCCGCCCAATCCAGCTGTTTTGAAAGTCTGGCCACAACTGCCGGATATTCATCTGAAACATCGGTGGTTTCCCCGATGTCATTTTCCAGATCGTAAAGCATATAAGTGTCGAAAAGTATCCTGTCTTTGGGAGCAATGTGTATGGGCCATTTTTCAAGGGCTATTGAACCGGAAGAGGGCTGATGTGGCCGGTGCAACTTCCATTTCCCCATCCGCACTGCCCTGAGATCCTGGTGCTGATAGTAAAAAAACGGTCTTTCAAGGGAACTGGAGTCCCCGTGAAGGATCCCTGAGATATCCAGACCATCAATCACCCTGTCTGTGGGTAGTTCTGCCCCTGCGATCCGGGCTATGGTGGGAAGCAAATCAATGGTGGAAGTCACCAGGTCGGAACTTGATCCCGCCTCAATTTTACCGGGCGCCCTGATTATAAATGGAACTCGCAATCCGCCTTCCCAGGCTGAGGTCTTTGCCCCTCTCAGGGGAGAAGCGTTACCTCCATGCTCCCCTTTTATCCACCAGGGTCCGTTATCGCTGGTAAAAATCACATAAGTATTTTCATCAATGCCGGCTTCCTCCAGTGTAGTAAGAATTCTTCCAAGATTATAATCAATTTCTTCAATTACATCTCCGTAGAATCCACCCTCAGATTTCCCCTTGAATTCCTCCGAAACGGCAAGTAGTGTATGTGGCATTGTGTGAGCAAGGTAAAGGAAAAAGGGCTCCTGGCCATTTCGTTTTATAAATCCAATAGCTTCGTCAGTATACCGCCGGGAGAGCGTAGACATATCCGCATTTAACTCGACTACTTCCCTGTTCTGAAGAAGGTGGACTTTGGCATCATTGCTCGTGGGGGTGAAATAAGAATAATCAAAACCTTGATTTACAGGGAGGAGATCGGGATTAAACACTTCCTGACTATGACCCGCAAGGTCCCATTTGCCAATCATGCATGTGGCGTAGCCAGCTGTTTTCAATACCTCGGCAATTGTGACTTCAGAAAGGGCTAATTTTGGATGTGGTATTTCACCTTTATCGTTGCGAGCATTGCGCAGCGGGTAGCAGCCCGTCATTAATGCAGCCCTGGATGGTCCACATACCGTCTGGGCATAGAAACTGGTGAGCTTCATTCCTTCTGAGGCCATATTATCCAGGTTCGGGGTACGTATATCCGGAGATCCAAAACACCCCACATCGCTGTATCCCTGATCATCGGTAAAAACGATAATAAAATTTGGCAATTCTTCAGTATCAGAAGGCTTTACAGAGCAGGCTGAAAACAACATAGCACCCAGGATTATGAATCCCAAGCAGCTTGTATAGTTCCAGGAGAATATGTCGTTCTTTCTTGATATCATGATCGAATATTTAAATTATCTATTGACTACTTTGCCTCCATTCCTCATACCTGGAAATCCTACCTGTCTTTGAGGCATCATCAAAAAAACGGGCTCCACTGCCAATCCTGTCCTTGTCTCCCAGCTCGGACCGGGCCTGCTCAATGGCTGCCATCAATTCGTTTACTTTATCAGGATATTGATCGGCCAGGTTGTATTTTTCCGCCTTGTCCACACTGATATGGAACAATTTCACTTCCTCCACAGCATCTATCTTTCTTGCCCACCACCCCATGTATCCGGGTTTGGCCGGTCGAGGCAGGACCAGCTTCCACTCCCTGTCTCTTACTGCCTGCAGATGGGTGAAGGCATAATAATAGAAATACTCATGCCTGCTTTCCTCTCCCTTCAATATGACATCCGAGAAGCTCTTCCCGTCAAGTATCAGGTGATCGGACACAGGAGCTCCTGAAAGATCTGAGAAAGTAGGTAAAAAATCCATGGTTGTAAGCAATTCATGACTTTCCTCCCCGGCAGGGATTTGTCCAAGCCACCGCATTATGCAGGGTACCCGGATTCCCCCTTCCCAGGTCTGCATTTTATTTCCCTTCAGGGGGAATGCACTGCCTGCATGGTCATCGATCACATCTTCTATCCACGGACCGTTGTCGGAAGTAAATATTACCAGAGTGTTTTCGTCCAGGTTTTCTTCTTTCAATACCTTGAGAATCTCTCCCATACTCCAGTCCAGCTCTTCGATCACATCTCCGTAAAAACCATCTTCCGATTTGCCCCTGAAGGCAGGTGAAGCACCCAGGGGTACGTGAGGCATATTATGGGACAGATAAAGGAAGAAGGGATCATCTTTGCTCCGCCTGATGAAGCTCACCGCTTCTTCCGTGTACATCCGGGTAAGCTGTCCCATTTCCTCCACATTGTCTATAGTGTCAACAATATCGGTATTACGCAATACATGGCATCGCCAGGGAGTCTCCTCAATTAGTTTTGTAAAGCCGTTAAAAAGCGGTGTGCCGACAAAATAGTCGAATCCCTGGTCCAGGGGCATCTGGCCTATCCCCTCTCCCGCATGCCATTTCCCGATACAAGCAGTTTGATAATCCTCCGCTTTCAGCACCTCGGCAATCGTCAACTCCTTCGTATGAAGTTTCGTATGCAGGCCCTTAGTATTCTCAGGCTCTGCTATCCGTATAGGATAACTACCCGTTAATAAGGCAGCGCGGGAAGGTCCACAAACGGCCTGGGCATAAAAGTCCGTAAAAAGGACACCCTCCTCGGCCATCCTGTTCAGGTTTGGCGTTTTTATCCTTGGTGCACCATAGCATTCCAGATCATTATATCCAAGGTCATCTGTAAAAAAGATGATGAAATTCGGCTTCCCCGGTAATGCTTTTTCAGCGATTTTCCCTTTGTCTGAATCGCATCCGGTCAAAAACAGTCCGGTCAATAGCGCTATAAATAATGTGATCCTTATCATTTTACAATTACCGTCAACGTTGATCCGGCAGGGACTTCACATGACGATTCCAGGTGGATGCTGATCGAATTTCCTGTCTGATCAACGGACGAAACAGACTTCTGTTTTCCGTCTAGGCTGACAGTTACATTGCGCTCAGAAATTTGACCTGCCGTCTCCAGGTCAATCCTTTTGACCTTAAGCCTGCCATATTTCATATCAATCGCCGAGGTTTGTGCCAAATTGTCCCGGGTCTGGGTAAACAGGCCCCAGCCTTCCGATGCTGAAAAGAAGGAGGCATGATCTTCGGGCTGCCACACCGGTTTGAAACCGATGGTCTGTTCCGGGCCATCAAAGATAAAGCCCTGCAGGGCCAGCAAGACCGACCAGCTGCTCAGTGGCCTGACGTAGAAGTCACCGCATTCATCTTCACCAAAAGGGCTGCCAGTGCCAAACACACAGGAATTATTGGCCATATGCACCTCCCCTTCTGAGCGGAAACGGCCGTCGTAGCGTCCAGAGATGGCCTTCACCATACTGAGTCCCTCCTCAATCATTCCGTTTTGCAGTATGGTGGCAGCGGCAGCATATTCAAAGCCACTCATCACCTCACTGTAATAGTAAATGGAGTTCTTTGGCACCTCTCCCCTGTGGACAAACATCTGCCAGCCGGTATCGCCCGTTCCCAGAAAATCCCTGAACATGGGCACATAGCCCTCACCGGTATCCGTATAACGGTTGGTGATATAAATTTTCCCAAGTCCGGCCAGGGTACGGTCCACCGGGTAGATTTGACCCAGGTTCAGCTGGTTGGCCCACCACTGGCCCAGGAACATATCCAGGGAAACCGCCTCGGCCATGATCAGGGTCTTGGGCAGGTTCTCCGTCTTTTCGATGTAGTATCCCAGGCTGTCACTCCACAGCTGTTCATTCTGGTTCTCTCTGCCAACAGTCCAGATGTTCCTGTAGGTGGCAGCGGCCTCGTCCTCGCCCATGATCTTTGCCATCTTTTCACTTGCTTTCAGGGCAGCCATATAAAGCGAGCCAATCCACGGGGAAGTACCAGAAACATTGCAGTCAAGGGTGTTATGATAACTTCCCGACAGCATGCCATCCTGGTCGCTGTCATAGGTGGAAATGGCAAAGTCCATGGCCTTCCGGGTACGGTGCCATGCAGAACTTAAGAATTCATTGTCTTCTGAAAGGAGATGCTCCCGGTACACACCCAGGATGGAGCCGAAGTGACCGTCAAATGCGTTGAGAGGTTGCCCCTGCCTCGCGGGAAGCAGGCCATCTTCCATCTGGGTGTTCAGGTCGATCTCCCTCAGTATACGACCCAGTTCGGGATACAGGCGGGCATGGCCCTGGGCATAGTGGATCACATGTTTCACATTCCCAAACCACTCTTCCTTAAAAGAGGTGCTTTCCCATATGCCAAAATATCCCTCTTTGGTCCAGAAGGTGGTGGGTGAATTGAGCACACAGATATTGGAAGTGATGCGGTCCAGTACGTAACGGGGAATATTGGAAGAATATACGGTCTTGTGGTATAGCCTGGTGTTTGCATCCAGGATTTCGAAATTTTCTGCCACATATTTGTCCACATCCGCAGCATCAGTCCACCAGTTTTCATACTGGCTTCCCGCTTTCACGAAATACCACTCCGGGATATCGCTTCGTCCAAAAGTACCTCCGGGGAAATACCAGCTCAACACAAAAGTGACCGTCCTTTCTTCGCCCGGTTCCAGCACAAAACCAGTGGCCAGTGCACCATCCACAGTTGTTCCGGGTTGCGGACTTGAGGCTGTCTTTTCACCCGATAGTATCCCATCTCCTGAAAAATCATCAAGCAGGGCTGAGTTATTCTCCCATGTTGCAGTGTAGCTGACCTCTTCGGCATAAGCAGAGAGATGCATACTGCCAGTGGTTCCGGTCATTTCAACAGAAGTTTTACCAGCCTGTGAAACAACGCGGTTCTGGTTTTGCCCGTATCCTTTGTTTGATCTGTTATTGGGCCCTGCAATAGTATCATATCCGGTGAAACCCACCGCATTCTGCTGGCTGGCCAGGAGGTTCACCTCCACCTCCTCAGCGCCTGTGTTCCTCACTTTGATCCGGAAGATTCCACAGGGGATGGCCGAATTTTTCAGATCCATAGGGATTAAGGGGTTATAGGCTTCCAGGCTCACATCCACCGGCAGCTCATCATCCTCAAACTGAAACCATCCAAAGGGATATTCCCCCTGGAAACTCAGGCCGCTCATGGCAGGAAAGTTACCCACTGATGAAGTCTGGAGGGCCTTCACCACAGTACCATCATCTGTTCTGGTACGCAGAGCAAAAAAGCTGTTGGGCACGATCCCCGATCCGGCCCTTTCCTCGAAATTATTAAAGATCTGCCACCAGGCGCGTTCGGCCTTTCCATTCATGCGGATCACGCTTCCACCCAGTGCCCCCACGGGAAAATCCAGTCCCGTGAGATATTCACCCTCGTAGGTCACCGGTGGATCAATGGCTGTTTTTTCTTCAAAACGGTTCTGTTTTTCGCCTGATTCTGAAAGCTGACAATTTTGCATTGCCAATAAGAATATAAGTGCCGTGGTACTTAACAATAAGGTGGATTTCATATGGAGTTTGGTTATATTGTCTTCAATATTGTTTACGTTTCAAAATCATTGGATCATTGGATCATTGGGCTTTGCCAACCTAGACAACTATTAAAATTGCCAATGGAAGAAGTTGACTCCTGTTCATCAATCTTCTCATTTATATGAATTATCAACCAACCGCAAGCTAAGTTGGATTGATTTGAGGATCAATGCACAAAATGAGATTCAATTTGCACTTTATGATTCTCCATTTGCTGTCTTTTTTAGTCCTCCCCGGTCAGGAGCAAGCCATCCAGTTGCTTCATGCTAAGTGATTGTGCAGGAATGAAATCATCACCTCCCGTATAATCCAGCAAACTTTTCAGCATCTGTTTCTGGGCCAGGCTGCGTTCCCCCTCGTTCCCCAGGTTCAGCGTATTGATTAACAGGCTTCCCTTACCCACTCTGACTTCCAAAAGTACCCCCAGACGGTGGCTCTCATTGAAATCATCGATGATGTAAACCATCGGTTCATATTCAAATGGAAGATCATTCAGAGTCAGTGCAAAGGTCTCCGTTAACAGGTCGTACCACTGCCACCCGGCGTATTCCCGGGTTGGAAACTGAGCCAGGGCCGGCTGGTCCGGATCACAGTATATGCCCATGGGTCGAAGCTGGTCGGGAAAAAGCCCACGGCCCCAGAATACAGTTCCAAAGCGAATGTCGACCGGATTTTGAAGATCTTCTTTGGCCGGATTAAGTAGCACCCTGCCTCCGGATTTAAGCCTCTTTTTCACTTCGGGAGTCCACTCACCGGCGATCAGAACATCCGAAGGTGCTTCCGAACCTTCACTGGCAGGATAGACCCAGAAGGGCCACTGGTTTTTCACCTGGCTCTTTTCCATCCAGACCTGCAGGGTGAGCTCTGCCGGCTCTTTTAACTGGGGGAGCTGTGTCCGGACGCTCCCCAGCGTTGTGAGCTCACCGGTAGGCACATCATAGGTGCACAGCCTTCCCCCATTAATCTCCTGACCCGCCTGATCAATTATTCGCCAGCTCCACTCACTTCCATAGAGGTCTGCTGACCCGTGATGACGCACCTCTACCGGCACCATAAAATTTTCCCCTGCATGGAAAGTCTGGGAAGGCAGGCGGACCAGTGGCACCGTTACCGAACAGAATTGACGGAACTCTTCTGGTGTGGCAATGCCCTTGGAATCACCCATGGCATCCAGCATACCGATCAGTGCCACCCCTTCACCGGGATAATCCATCAATCCATTCAGGTGAAAACCCGCCATGGAAGGGGTGCGTAGCATGGCCTCAATCTCCGTTTTATATTGCAGCAACTGAGCCTCCCCGGAGGCTCTGGCAAATTCGGGGCCCCGCTTCGGTGGATGATACTCCTCAAACTTCTCCTTTAGCAGTCCGATATATTCTGCCTTGAGCGGACCAGTGTACTTCGCTTCATTGAACCAGGAATAGAAATCCGGGAAACTGGTGTACTGACCTATCTCATGCGAAACAAAGGGCCGCTTATACCCTTCAATGGTATGTTCGTAATCCCAATGGGTGGAGCCTGTCATATAGGTCAGTCCCCGGGCCCATCCATTCAATCCTCCGGCTCCCACATAAAACTCATCATTCCGGGTGGTATCCGCCGGGTGACAGGCAGCCGTGTATAAGTGACGGTCATCCTGATACTTTAAAACCTCGAGTATATACTGCAGGTAGAGCTCCTTATGATTGTGAAATTCGTTCCCGATGGCCATCATGCAGAAGGAAGGATGGTTGCCATATTCCTGTTGGATCCTGTCCATTTCAAAGCGGACAAAGGCAGCCCGGTCGGCGGGGTAACCAATGTTCCCGTTGCCATCCCAGACAGGTCCTTCCACATGCACAAGCATGCCCAGTTCGTCGGCCGCATCGAAAGCCGCCTCCGGGGGACACCAGGAGTGGAAGCGCATGCAGTTCAGGCCATAATCCTTGTGTTTCTGCAGGAAAACCAGCCAGCTCTGCTTATCCATGGGTGGATAGGCAGTCCCGGGATGTATGCAATTATCCTGGTTGCCGCGCAGGAAAACGTTTCTTCCATTGAGCTTAAACCGGTTTCCATCAGCTTCGAATTTACGAAGCCCGAAGGTTTCAACGAATTCATGGCTGTAGGATTCTTGCTCCTCCCCCCCTGCTTTCAGTTCTGCCTTCAGTTCATAGATATTCGGAGAAAATTCATCCCACAACTTTGCCCCTTCCCCGAAGGGCAGGATCAGCTCCACCTTGCAGACCGCACGTGATTCGTAAAAATCTGCGGAAAGATCGCCGAGCAGGGGGGATAGTGGATCATCTCCCGATAATTCATCATTGGCTTTTGTGCTAAAATCAATACTTACCGGGCCCATCCGGTGGTTGCCGCAGGATGCAGTAACGGTCAGGTCCCCTGATACGCTCCCTGCATGGCTGAGCACATAAGCCACGACGCGGGTCTCGTTTTTAGCCAGATCGGGATAAGCTTCCAGGCGCTCAATGCGCACGGGATCGCTTATGCGGATTTCCAGTTGTCCGATGGCACCGTTCCAGTTGGTCTGGCTCTCCTCCGTCACTGACATGGCCCACATGCGTTTCCAACCCGTTCCATCCAGGAATCCTCCGTGTCCTACATTGACTTTCAGTCGATTATCAATACGAATGGTCAAACGGTGCCTGCCCGGTGTAATGTAGTCGGATAAATTAAACCGATGGGGCACGCATAGGCTTTCCGCGCTGCCCATATAGTGATCGTCGAGCCATACCTTTGTTTCCCACATGGCCCGTTCAAGAAACAGTTCCACATGCTTGCCCTGCCACGACTCCGGCACCTCAATGGTCTTCTGGTACCATGCCGGTCCCACATAGCGGTATTCCCGTGTTAATCGCGTTCGCTGTGGCTCAGCAGCCTTGACCCCAAAGCCTTGCTCGTCGGTTGAACCCGGAAGGCTGATCTGTTCGGCTAGGTCTTTTTCAAACCATCGTTCCCACTCGCCGGCATTCTCATCGTCCAACTGGAAGGACCATATCCCGCTGAGATCCATGGCATCCTGGGCCATACCAGACTGCACGATTCCAGCCAGGTATAGGGCAAAACATGCTGCGGTAAATATTCTTAATTTCTTCATTGTGTGCTATTTAACAGTTAGAGCGTATTTTTGGATATTGAACCTACGGGGATCCCCAAATTTACTTCAATTCCGCTATTCGGCGCTTTTAATCTCCTCCAGCTTCTGTTTCATCATCTTTATGAATATCCCACAATATAGTAGACATGGAGTTAAGCTACAAAAAGTAGTAAATTGCCATGATGACAAAAGAGAGACAAAAGTATGATCGAGAGTTCAAGCAAAAGGCTGTTGAACTATCATTTGCATGGGGCAATGCCCGAGACATTGCCGAAGAATTAGGGATCCCCCCGGAGTTGTTATACCGGTGGAGAAGAGAATACCAGAAATACGAGAACAATAGCTTTCCCGGCAAAGGGAAGCCCAAGATGACTGACCTGGAGAAGGAGAATGCGCGCTTACGCAAGGAGCTCCGGGACGCAAAGATGGAAAGGGATATCTTAAAAAAGGCGGTCAGCATCTTCTCCAAGAGCGATGGAAAATCTACCAATTTATGAGCGATCACCGTCCCCGTTTTTCCATTGAGATGATGTGCAAAGTATTTAAGGTGAGCAGAGCCAGTTATTACAAATGGCTTTACAGCGGTCCATCTGCCCGCTGGCAGGAAAATGAAAAGCTGCTGGTCGAGATCATGGATGTCTTCGAAGAAAGTGAAGAGACCTACGGCAGCCCAAGGATAACCAAAGAGCTTCGGGTAAATGGCTGGACGGTATCCAAAAACAGGAAAGCCAGGAATATGGGTGTCGACTTCAGATAGTTTGCTTTTGTCATAACTTAAATATATATCATTTTACTTTTTAGCAATAAATGGATTCACCCGGCTGGTGATAGTATAGTTGCCTGAGCCCAGGGTGATGCCTGTGGCTTTTCCCGACCGGCTGACGCTTTCCTTATCCATTTCCTTCAGCTTCTTACCGTTCACCAGGATATCCTTTCCGGGAAGCAGGACGGTCGCCCGGGTATTTCCGGGTATTTCCACCAGGAGCCTGAATCCCCTGTCTCCGTTCTCCCAGTCCACATGGATGGTCCCGTATTCCGATTCAAAACTCCCCTTTGAATGCTTTAGCTCTCCGGATAATTTGGGATCCACGTAGAAATGTCGGAATCCGGGTGAAGCAGGATCGGGCCTGATCCCGAGAATGTAGCGGAAAAAGAAATTGCTTATGTCCCCGTACATGATATGGTTAAAAGACGCATGGGCCTTGCTATCCCGTCCATCCCAGTGCTCCCAGAGGGTGGTGGCCCCCTGGCCGATCCAGTATCCCCACCCGGGACAGGTCTCATTGGTCAGGATCTTATAGGCCATATCCGGGTATCCGTTCATGGCCAGGGCATGGAGCAGGAACTTAGCCCCCAGGATACCTGTATCGATATGATAATCCCTGGATCTGATGTTTTCTGTCAGCACTTTCAGTGCCTTTTTCTTCTCCTTCTCATTCACCAGGCCAAAGTACAGCGCTGCACTCTGGGCAGTCTGTGTTCCTTCCCCGTACCTGCCGGTTTTTTCATCGTAGAATTCCCTGTTGAAAGCCGACCGGATATGTCCGGCAAGCCCGGAATAGGAACCGGCATCGTCTGCCCTTCCCAGGAGTATGGCAGTTTGCTCCAGGATTTGTGTGAAATGATAGTAATAGGCAGTTGAAGTCAACGGAACCGGTGTTTTGCTTTCAAAGGGCGCCCAGTCTCCCAGTCCCATCGACAAGATGTGATTCTCCGTATGTGCTTCAAACCAACCGTGCATGCGTTTCATCCCCTCATAATGCGTTTCCAGTACCTGCATGTTGCCGTCATACTGATAAAGCTGCCAGGGGAGTATTATATAGGCCCCGATCCAGTCCGGACCACCGTATGATCCCTGGTAGCCCCACTGGCTGGTGGGAATAATGGCGGCCATATTTCCATCAGGCCTCATCTCATCGGCCATATCCTGGATGTATTTCTCGTATGCTGCCCCTGAATGAAAATTCCAGAGCCCGGTCTCCACGGCGATCTGAGCATCACCCGTCCATCCGTTTTTCTCCCGCTGCGGACAGTCCGTCGGATAACCAAAGTAATTGGAACGGAACGACCAGAGGGTGTTGTGCTGCAGCTGATTGACCAGGTCACTGGAACAGCTGAACCGCCCCCGCTCCTGAAAATCGGTACTTACAGCAAGGGCTGTGATCCTATCTGAAGTCAGTTCTCCGGAATAACCGCTCACCTCAATGTACTGGAAACCGTGATAGGTGAATTTCGTCTCAAATTCCGTCTCTTCCTGATCCCTGAATATGAAACGGTCGGTTTGCACCATATCTTCCTGGATGAATCTCTTTACATTGCTTTGATCGACCCTGCCATCTTTCAGCCCTTCAGCATACCTCAAGGTCAGGATGTCCCCGGCTGCTCCCCGTGCAGTTATCCTTGCCCAGCCTGCCATATTCTGACCGAAGTCCACCAGGTAGTCTCCGTTCTCATGCTTCAGGATCGTCACAGGTTCCAGTTCCTGAAAGGGACGAATGGGATCCATGATCTGTGAGCGCATGATACCACCGGGGGAAGGCACAATATAAACTGGAAGCCAGTCCTTTGAATCGAATCCTGCACTGCACCATCCCGGCTGCTCCAGCCTGGCATCATAAAGCATTCCCTCCATCAGGCTGTTAGATTTCACCGGAGCAGGAGCAGCGCTCCAGCTTTCATCCGTAACAATGGTCTCCGATGTTCCGTCGGCATAAAGGATCTCTATCTGCATGATGGCCCGGGGCTTTCCCCTCCAGGGTGCATAATCAAAAGCCCAGACGGTTTTGGTGGGCATGTTAAACCAACCGTTCCCTACCAATAAGCCGGCCGCATTGTTATCATCCAGCAAACCGGTGACATCATAGGTCTCATACAGGATGCTTTTATCATAGCGGGTGAAGGCAGGGTCAAGGCGGTGATCACCCACCTTCTTCCCGTTCAAGTAGGCCTCATAGAGTCCCAGTCCGCTCACATACATGCGTGCCGACAAAATCTCCCCGGGGCATGAGAATTCCTTCCTGAACATAGGAGCATGGTTGTCCCATGGGGGTAATCCTTCTTCTCCGGTTTTCCTTTTCCCAAGGAATTCCCTCCAATTCCAGATAGAGGGAGCAGCAATCCATTTCGCTTTCCAGTCTCCCGCCCTCAGCAGGGAGGTCTCAAAATAGCTTGCTTTGCTGAATTGGGCTGGGCCTCCACGATTGCTTTCCACTCCGACCTTCCAGTAATAACGCTTCCCCGACTCCAGGGGTTTCCCTTCATAGGGGATATTCAGGGAAGATCCAGATTGGACCACCCCGGAATTCCAGATATCTGCCTTAGCACTTTTCAAAAGGTCTTCCGAGCTTGCGACCAGCACCTGGTAGGATTTCTGGCTTATGTCAGAACTTTCCCCGGCATGCAGTCTCCAGCTGAAACAGGGCTCAGGATTATCGATCCCCAGAGGTGCTGCCTGGTAGTCGCAGCGCAGGTCCTTAACGGAGAAATCCTGCCCGGATATCTGAAGTGATCCCAGGAGGACTAGTATGATAGAAAGAGATAGATTCTTCATTGATTTTATAGTTGCGATTGATTTGAAACAAGAAGCTTTTGCACAGACACATAAGATTCCGTCTCGATCCGGATAAAGTACGTGCCAGTGCTCAGATCGCTCGTTCTGCCTGTATACAAGTTTTCTCCCCGGGACCGAATACTCAGGGATTCGGTTGAAAGCAGCCTTCCATTGAGATCAATGATTTTAATTATGACCTGCCCGGGATCTGATGTGTGGAAACGTAAGGTAAATTGCCCGCTGGCGGGATTGGGATAAAGGAGTACCGGATCGGGAGTAGCTTTGCTTTCAACTCCGCTGATGGGTTCCATGTACTCCATCACCTCATGTTGCCGTGCCTGGTTCTCCTTCACCCAGCCGGTCAGGGTATTATGCAGGATCCTCAGCGAATCATGGTATTCCGGGTTCCCCGCCAGGTTAATCTTTTCCAGGGGATCCGATTCCAGGTCATACAGGTGTGGAACGAGAGCTTCCCGGTAATTCCACCAGTACTTCCACCTGTGGTTCCGTATCATGTACTGGGTATTGGGCAGCTCGGTGGGGTAATCCCGCATGCCGATCACATGGTCCCGCCAGCTTACATTATTCCCTTCAATGAGAGGCCGCAGACTGCTGCCGTAAATGTCTTCCGGGATTAGTTCCGCGTAGCCCGCGTAATCCAGGATGGTGGGCATGATATCCATGGGAGTGACCAGCTCATCCACTACGGTCCCGCCCTGGATCTGGCCCTTGCAGCTGACGATCAGGGGGACCCTGATCAGGGGTTCGAAAAATGCCGTGAGATTCTTCCCCACTGCCGCATGGGAGCCGGCCATGTCGCCATGGTCGGCGGTGAAAACAATCAGGGTCCGCTCCAGCAGGCCCAGCGAATCAAGCCGGTCCAGCACCTTCCCGATCATCTCATCGATCATGGTGACCTGCCCATAGTAGGTTCGAAGAAATTCCCTCCTCCCCTTTTCGCCAATTTCTTTTCCTCCTGCTACGCTGGCACTGGACGCAAGCGCATCCGTGAACACAACCTCCTGATTGTCGGGGAGGAGCAGGCTGTCGGGATCGTACATTCCGTAATAGGGATCCGGGACGTTCCAGGGTTTATGAGGCGGATGATAGGAAAGGGTGAACATCCATGGATGATACCGGTACATGGACATGGCTTCCATCAATTCCTCACCAAAGGCAAATTCCCGGGTGTACATGGCCGGCACTGGCGATTTTCCAATGTCAGAAACATAGGAGGAGCTTGCCTGGGCGATGACCGGGATATGGCTCACATGCTCCTTTTTGTTCCAGTTGTTCCAGTTGGGATAGCCCCGGTTAAAGGCTGCCTCGTTCAACTCGGCCAGGGCAGCGTCGCGCTTGCCGGAGATCTCAGCAGGCCAGGATTCGTAGCATGCAAAATCCGTATTGCAGTGCCAGGGAGCTGTTATGTAGTCTTTGGGCCGGGTGTTGTTATTGCAAACATGGAGCTTCCCCCAGTGAAGGGCTCGATGACCCTGATCATAAAGGATCTCCTCGGTGACCGGGAAAACTCCCTTGTCCAGTCCCGGAAGACCCGCATCCTTGTCCACATTGTTCCAGATCCCGTGACTGTGGGTGGACAGGCCTGTAAAAATGGAGGCACGGGTGGGGGAACAGTAGGGCGTCGGGGTAATGCAACGGGTAAAGAAAGCCCCGTCCTGAGCAAGGCGGTCCAGATTGGGGGTGCTGATCTGTACATTGCCCGCAGCACCCAGGGCCGAGAAGGTATGCTGGTCGGTCATGATCAGCAAGACATTCATGTAATTAGTATCAGGTGCTGCGAAAAGCATGGAGTCTTTGGGAAGCATGGACTCCAGTGGAGAAAGTGCATCCAGAATCTCATAGGACCCGGACATGAAATTATAGAGGCGATCCTGCTCAAAAGAATCAAAGGTCCAGTAGCACCAGCCATCGATATTATGATCCATGGCCCTTCCGGCCAGGTCGGCCATCCTGCCCGCAGCATATTCAACGGTGGGTTCATGTTGTCTCCAGGCGCCGAATTCGCCCAGGATGAAGGGTTTCAGGCTGCGCATATCTTCAAAGGTGACCGTATCCGTCAGCATGCAATTCAGGTCCGTATTGAATTGCTGTTCAATGGTACGATCTGCTGTACGGGGGTACATGTGGATGTCAATGAAGTCAATATCGCTCTGTATAGTGACAGGAAATACCGGGGGATAACGCTGATCCGGGAAAGCTCCCGGGAATATCCCGCGACTGTTCTCCAGGGTCTTGTGTACTGCATCCAGGGTAAAGAATCCTTCTGCCACCAGCAACTCCGGATCGATTTCCTTTATGGCCGCAGTCAGGATATTCTGGTAGCGAATGGTGGCCAGATCGGCCAGCTCCTGGCGCCTGAGGGTGTCTGTCATATCAAAATCCTCACCCCACCAGGAGGTATAGGTGCCCGTGGTCTGGGTAAAGGGATAGGAGCCGCTTTTAACGGAATACTCATTTTGCAGTTGCACCGCCAGCAGCGAATGCAATAATTCAGGATCATGGTCCTTAATGTACTGAAGGAAGGCCTGAACGTAAACGGCCTTCAGGTCGACCGCCTCCCGGTAAAAGGGAAAAAACTGCCTTATGCTGTGGAGTTTATCCTTTAGATGCTCGGGAAGCCTGTCCTTGTACCATTGATTCTTTGGAAGTCCGCCGTCCCCGAAAGTGGGAAACACATAGATCCCGTACTTCCTGGCCCGCTCCAGAAAATCAATAAAGTTATTCATATAGGGCCAATAGACGGGCTGATTGTAGTAGGTAGGGCCGGAAATACCCGGATTCGTGGTGTTACGGCCTGTGATGAACACCCGGGTGAAATTGAGCCCCCTGGATTTCATGATCCTGAAAAAGCTCTCCGCATGATACTTGTTGTAGTCGGCCAGTGTTGCCGGGGTTGCTGCTTCAAAAGTGGAATGATCAAAACCCACAGTCTGGTTTCTTGGATCTGCACTCCTCAGGCCGATGTAATTCGCCCCGTACAGATAGGTCCTGGTGCTGTCCCCCACCTTCTGGAACCATGGAACATCCCCGGTCCTGTTTATGCCAAATCTTTTGACATCTTCTGACTCCTTCAGGCTCTCGTAACAGGCATCCCGGTCCAGCGAAAGGACATAATAATCCGACCGGTTCCCACCGAGGTTCTCCACCTGTAAACGGACGCTAGCCCCCCCGTAGGATGCATCCATCATATAATGTTCTGCCGGGAAATCCACACTGTCCAGGAACACACCTGCGGAGTCACTTATATGCACGGTCTTAAAGTCATGATAGCGGGGATTGAATTTCCAGCTGATGACCAGTTTCCCATCTTCCCTGATATAGTCCACCAGGTAGATCAACGGATGGACATCGGTGACGATCTTTCCATAAGAATCCGGATTTGCCTGCCCCGGAACCGCCAAGAAGAAAACACCCAGGGCAAGTAAAAACGCTCTCATGTACTTGTTGGTTTATATCGTTGGTGCTACCAGGGATGGATGTACCAGTTATCCTCATTCATCAGATGTTGCCTGATCTGCTCGGCCTTGACTCCGCTGAATTTACCGGCCACCCGGTCTGCAAGCACTGCAGGATCCCCGCGGCGTTTGGCAATTCTCATCAGGTCGTAGAACCTTTCCCCCTCGAAGGCCATCTCCCGGGCTTTTTCTTCCAGAAGCCTGTCCTCGAGGTAATCCTGCTTGGCACCCAGGTCGCTCCCGAAGGTATAGTACCCTGTGATCTCATTTGTATAGGGATCATGAATATAAATGACCTTGTCGGGAGAGGTGATCTTGTCATATTTATAATTCCTATTAAGTCCTCCAAATCCAACCCTGCCCCTGATTCCCAATGGACGGTAGCTTGAGCGGCTTGCTTCAGCATAAGTATCCTGGGATCCGTCATTGATCACCAACAGGCACTTGTTTATTTCTAGGCTGTAAACGCCTTCATTGTAAAACGCCCCCCTGGTAAACAGTTCCGCATAATAAAAATGCACACCAGCGGCTCTGTAAATGGGAAAGAATGCGTCCTGGTCGAATCGGTCCTTTTGCAAGGAATATTTATAAACGATGGTGTCAACGTTTTCCATATATTCCTGGGCCTCCCGAAACTTTCCCTCTCTTCTTAACTTAAACATCTCTTCCACCTCATTCTGAGTGAACAGGATCCCTGCACTGGAGTATGCATAGGAAACGCGATGCCCTCTGAAAAAATCACCAGGAATGCCAACATCAACCATTTTCGTCCTTTCAGGAAAAACAGGATCCTCATTAATTAATTGTTCACTCCAAATGATCTCCCAATAATTCACGACTTTCGCAGTGGGTTTCAGCATGTACTGGTTGGGAAACACATCCGAGAACATGTACTGCAGATCATTCTGCTGATCATATTCTATGTCAAACCAGACCGTCAGGATATGCTCATCCCCGTCAAGGCCGGTAAAAATACTCTTCCAGTTGTGTTCAGAAAACTTGGCATCGAGGATGTAGGGAACATTGGTATCGAAGATATCATTGTGCATCCGGTAATGGGTAATCTTCTCGATGTACTCCCTTGCACGGGACAGGTTATTGTCATGGAGGAACATCTGTCCCATGAGGCAGTTTTTTGCATCCTCGTTCCAGATGATCACCTCCCAGCTTTTATCATTCACACCGGGTTCGTTGTGGAGCACCCCAACCACTTTAACCCGCTCTTCGATCTGACGGGTAAAGGTATCGATGACCGCCGGGAGGTCCAGGAACTTCCGCTCCAGATCGATGGTATCATTGTATATGGTATCGTTGTTATATCCGTCGGGCCCGTAAATGATTTTCATGGAATCAATCACCGTGATCCCCGTATTCACATACTCTTCAATGTCTTCAGCAGTGCTAAGGTCCTGCCATATATAGGGTGCTTTCTGAAATATCCGTACCGCATTGAAATAGGCCCATGCCCGCATGCAGATCACTTCCCCGTACAGGCGGTCATATTTACTTCGCTCATAGTAGGGGATCTCCTGGTCGAGCACCTCCGGGTGAGCGGATTCAAGTCTGCCCGCCAGATTGTTGCAGGCACCAATCAGCCTGTAAAAACCATGAGGAGAAGCATACCTGTTATCGGGGCTGATGCTGAAGTTGTATACTTCCATCAGGTCCTTGTCCGCATTCGGGGTGACCTCCAGCAGGTCGGCACGCAACTCCCCAAGTACCATAAGCTGGTCGACCAGGTCCTGCTGCAATTTATACATTCCCAGTTCGGCAGCCCTGTATTCCTCCCAATTAGAAATTGCTCCCTCTTCAGGGATAATGGTACCATGATCGGGGTTAAAAAACTCCTCACAGGATGACAGGCTAAACACCACAAGGCCCGTTAGCAGAAAAATATGTATGTTATAAATTATCTTGTTCATTTCCTCCCTTTTTAAAAACCAAGCTTGAAACCAAGCATGTATGACCTGGTATGGGGCATCAGTCCGTAATCAATCCCCTGTTCCAGGTTTTGGAATGAGTAGCTGAACTCCGGATGATAACCCAGGTATCCCGATACGGTAAACAGGTTTTGCGCACTGACAAATACTTCAGCATTCTTCAGGAAAACAAGATCATCCGGAAGGCGGTAAGAGAGCGCCAGATTTGAAAGCTTCACGTAGCTGCCGTCTTCGATCCACCTGCTTGAAAAGGCCGAGTTACCTACCGGATCCTCCCAGAGCGCTCGGGGAACATTGGTCTGCTGTCCGTCAAACTGCCAGCGGTTGAGTGTGTAAGTGCTCTGATTGGCCAGGCTGCTCATGCTCTCATTCTGATACCTCATATAATTAAAAACCTCGTTGCCATACACAAAGCTTACATGGGCAAGAAGGCTCCACCTTTTCCATGAAAACTGTGAAAACACCCCGCCAAATAACTCAGGAAAAGGAGACCCTATAAGGGTTCTGTCAGATGGATCAATCCTCCCATCCCTGTCCCCCAACAGTTCGGCCGATTCCGGATCCCTGCCGTCCAGATCACGGAAAATTGCGTCCCCTGCCCTGAAGGGTATTCCGGTTTCTGTGACCAACCCGGCTTCTAAGGCCTCTTCCTTGTCAGAATAGACCCCGTCGTAGAGGTAGCCATAGAAATTAAGAAGGGATTCCCCTTCCCGGGATATGAATTGTCCCCCTTCGAATGCAGTAATTATTTCATCATTCTTTATTTTAGTGATGATGTTCTCGAAACCTGCCAGATTAAGCATGATATCCCATGTCAGGTTGGGGCCCTTGATAACCCGCAGATTAGCCTGCACTTCCCAGCCCTTTGTGAGCAGGTCACATCCGTTCTCAGGAATATAATGGAACCCGGTAAAGGACGATACAGGATCATGGATAAGCATGTCGGTGGTTGTTATCCTGTACAGATCCAGTGATAATCCGAATCTGTTGCGAATCAGGCTCAGATCCAATCCGGCATTCATCTGTTCATTCTTTTCATACCCCAGGCTGTTGTCACTCATGTTTCCCGGGATAAATCCCGAAGAACGCTGAAAAACCACCGTAGAGTAATACCGCATCCCGGCAACGTTACCCACATCATCATTGCCAGAAGTCCCCCAGTTGAACCGGAGCTTCAGATCTTCCAGCCAGTTCAACCCCTGCATAAATACCTCCTGTGAAAGCCGCCAGGCAACACCCGTTGAATAAAAGACCCCAAAAGGTTCCTCTCCTATGAAAACGATCCCGTCTCCCTGTGGAACTGATTTACCCAGGCGGCTGGAGAACTGGGTATTGATACCCGCATTCAGAATATACTTATCCTTATATGTATACATGCCGGTCCCGTAGAAGGATAGCCGGTTCCACTTCTCATTCGCCCCTCCTTTTTCTCTTAAGTTGGTTATCCCGCTTTGAAGGGACTTGTATTCATCATTCCGGTTTGAGTTCATGGCCAGTCCAAAGTCCTCCTCCCACTTATTCATATCTAAGATGGCGCCACCGGCCAATGACAGCTCACCGGCTTTGCCCGTGCGGATCCTGTAACTCAGGTAGGTGTTGTTATAGATGGTGGACAAAAGGTTTTTCATGGACCAGGCATAATTATAGATCTCATCCACCCGGTTCTCATAAAAAAGCTCCAACCCCTGGTCGGGCATGAACGAGCTTTCCCCCGAATTCACATAATTGTATCCCAGAATGCTGTTTGCCTTCAGCCGGGGAGTAAGATCCCCCTCCAGCCGGAAGGAAGTAAGAAAGTTGTTGGTTTTTATATTGTTGATCCCATTATCCATGATAACTGAAGGGTTACTCACTCCAAATGGATTGGCATCCTGGTATTCAACGGTCTGTTTTCCGTCCTGGTCATAGGCATAAGGGGACAATAGCGGGGATTTATGCAGCGCCGTCAGTAGCGGACTGCCCTGGGGAAAGGTGGCCCCGTCCTTCAGATCATATCTGGTATTCGAGAGATTGGAACTGACATACATTCTGAGCCAACTGAAAATACTGAAGGTCCCAATAAAGCGGATGTTCAACCGGTCCATACTGGTGTTCACGAAATTAGCATTATGCTTCAGGTAGCCCACCGACAGTCCGTAACGGGCAATCTGGTCCCCACCCCTTACCCGGAAGTAGGTGTCATTGAACAATGCATTCCGGAAGATTTTCTCCTGCCAGTTCGTCTGGTGATTGTAACGGAAATAATCTCCTTCACCCTCTCCCAGGAAGAGGCCCGGGTAATCATTCATGAATTGCTCCTCATGAGCGCCCGAGGAGTAAAGTACTTCATTGGCCAGGCTTCTGTACTGAGAAGAATTCAGCTGGGGGATCTCTCTGGGCATGGTCCTGATTCCGGTCCGGTAACCGAAATCAATAATGGTACGTACCTCGGAGGGTTTCAGGGTTTCAATCATCACTACACCGTTGGAGCCGCGCATCCCGTAAAACATCCCCGCTTGGTTGCCCTTATGGACATGGATGCTGGTAATATCATTGGGATCAAGGGAGGCCAGCGGATTATACGCATATCCTTCAATTGCGGAATTGAAAATACCATTGCGCTCAATGGGTATCCCATCAATAATATATAAAGGCTGCGAAGAACCATGCATGGACCTGACTCCCCGAACGGAAGTAAACGCACCGCTCCCGGGCATACCCGAGGAACCTGTAACATGCATCCCTGGAACCATGCCCTGGAAATACTGGTCCACACTCTGAACAGGAAAGTAGGAAATGGAACGGATATCAGGGATCTGAACCGAAGCAGCGGAATGTTTCAGGGGACGGATGCCACCGGGATGTTGAATAAGGTCGTCTCCGCTTATATCTTCAGAATCCATCAGGTAAACAAGAATGTCTTTCCTGTTTTCCACAAACACCCTTTTTTTCTTATATCCTTCCGAAGGGGAAAAAAGAAGCCATTCAGCTCCCGATGGCATCTCGATCGTGAATCTGCCACTATCATCACTAACCGAAGGGATGGTCAATGCGCCCTCCATACTTACCGAGACACCCGGCAGGGGCCGGGAAAGCTGATTAAGAACCCTCCCCTCAAGGATCAGCATCGAATCCCGGTCTCCTGAATTGCCGGCATCCTGACACAAAGCAGGGACGGTCAGCATCAATCCACCCAATAGCAGGAAAATATATCTAAACAAACGAATCCTCATCAGATCTCAGGTATAAGTTCTACATAATCAATAACCATTCCCACATCCTGCGGCCTAAATTCCGAAGGTCCCAGGAATTCAATCCTCACTGTTACATCACCATATTCCGTGATATTCTCCACCCAGAAGTCTTTCATGTTGTAACCCCCGTCTTGTTTCCTGAAAATGATCCCATCCTTTACGCTCCATATCTTCTTCTGAAAAAACTCCCAGGTGTCAAATTCTCCGATCTCTTCTCCGTTGATATATATGCGGAAGTTCCCCGCGAGGGCCGAGTTCCCTCTCCACAGGAAACGATAGCGCATGGGCAGTACATTGGGGATCTTAAATTCCATGGAGAAGCTTAACTCCAGAGCCAGTTTAACGGTGAGCACCCTGCCCCCGGAACCGTAAAGCGATATCAGGCTCTGGGGGATGCCTGTGGTCTGGCCGGAGAGAACCACCTCATCTTTCCACTGAAAGGTCTTACCCACCGAGTCCACCAGAATCTCTCCTTCCTTCCTGTTCGCTCCCAGGTATAGTGAATCAGGAATGATCAACTGATTATAAAGGTAGGCCATCCCGTTGCTGCACCTGTAGCGTGATTCCGGGTCTACCTGGGTATGGTCAATGACCACGGTGTTGCCCGTGATACTGCTTAGGGTATCCCTCATAAGATCCACATATTCCAGCTCTCCCTTGAACAGGGCCGAGGTCAGCATAGCAGGCATCAGCACCTCGGATTTCCATCGGTCAGGGATATCATTTCTATCCGTCAGATTAATGTTCGAAGCCATTTCATCCAGAGCAAGCTCCATCTGCTCCTGTGTAAACAGAAGGAAGCTTGCTCTTCGATTCCGGTATTCTTCCGAAATCGGGAAAAACTCCTCCTCAAAAGTGTTCACCAGACCGAATACAGTATCAAAAACCGTATTCCCCAATTCATCAAATCCAATGGGCGTGCTGAGATCACTATCCATATAGACAGAATCCTTGGAATCGATGTATCCCTTCATGAATGGATTACTCGATGCAATGTATTCATACAGGTTGGGACGGGGAAGTGCCAGTCCGTCCAGCTCATAATATTTCCCATCCAGGTGAAGCGGACTGGTATAGCTGATGGGGATCTCATCATAGCTAGATATTCCGCCGCCCGGTGAGAATAACACATATTTGCCCAGGCTGGTGAGAAGCTGCTTTTCCTCTTCCAGGTGATCACCGATGAACAGGGATTTCACCATGTGATAACGAAGGATCTCTTCCGGATAAGTGGCCGTATCCAAAATGCTTTGCACCAGCTCATCGGGTGGAATAAAAAGAGTGTAGGATAAGCCCTCCTGAAAAAGGGAATCCAGAGACTCGGATTCCATATGTTGCACAAAAGATGAAAAACGTGGTTCTTCTCTAAGAGCATCCCAGAGCTTCATATTGACTTTCTCAGGGATATCCTCATAATGACCTGCCCATGGATCTTCACAGGAAAAAACAAGTTGCGTTAGTAAAACAAGTAAGCCAAGCTTACCTGGTACTGATATGTTGATTGCTCTCATCGTTTATAGTGGCTCAAACCTTATATAATCCCACATAAATTTTCCTGATACAAGTGACCGTACTGTTACCATATGATTGGAATAGCTGTCAAGTCGAACCGTGCCTATGGATATCCAGTCAAAGGGAATACTCCCCCGGCTCGACTCAGTCGCCAGATTTACATTGTCCCCAACCTTCTTTCCATCAATCAAAAGCTCGATCATGGCATAGTTATCATTGGTGCCGGTTTTCGCCGCTAAGATTACCTTATACTCCCCGGGAAGAAGCTTGGTCCCGATCTCATAATCAATCCTGAAATTACCCTCCAGTTTGATGTAATCTCTGTTTTGTGCTCCGTTGCCCAGGGTATTATCGCGCACATACACCAGTTCGCCATCGCTGCTTGTCCAATCCAGGTATGGGAACTCCTCCGGATTGAGAAATCTCCTTTCTATGTTCTCCCCATGGTACTTGTCAAGGGGCTCGGGATTTGAAGGATCGTAAAAATTGAAGGTCTCACTGCTTATCCCCGGTACGAAATATTCCATGACCTGGTCAATAAAGTGGATGGTCCCTCCTTTGGCAGAAATATTGCTCTCAAGGATAATGGGACTGATCCAGTCGGTAAAGGTGGTGTCTGAACCCGATATCTGAATGTCAAAGGTATCCACGCCAGGATTGATCTTTAAATCAAAACCAGACTTGATATTCACCGGCGCGTTGGTAAGCGTGGGATAATTCCTGCTTTGGAAGCGATCCAGAAAATACCTGTTCTTAAGGATGTGATAGGCGCCAAACCGGTAAAGACCATTTTCAGGATCACCGGAATCCAGGGTGGGATCATCCAGGCGGGTCCGAAGATCATCAAAGCTGCTTATCCCTGCCTTATGGTAGATGAAGTCCTGTTCAACCAGGAGCGTGTATTTCCCCTTTCCAAGCTGCTCATGGAGACCCGTATACTCCAGCACATCAGTGAATATCTTACAATCGGGATGGGTTGCCAGCCATTCATAGCTGCCCGTCTGTACAGGAACCAGTACCTGGTTAATCACGTGGATGATCCCATTGGTCAGCTCGATATCCGGCTCAATGATCTCCGCCCGGTTATTCACCAGGTAGATGGAACTGTCGCCAGTGATCCGGAAAGTAATGGTCAGATAATCACCCGAGATGGTTCTGTCCTGTAATCCCCCTATCGGGAGCTGCGACTGACGGCTCTTTCTTTCCACAATATGAAAACGGACCAGTTCATTGCAGTAGGCCGTGTCCGATAACATCTCTTCGAAGCTGTGATAAATAGTGCTGCTCGCAAAAAACATATCAAAGGCCCTGTCGTCCGGCAAAAAACACATATAGCCATCAGGATCCTCCGGATTACTGGCCTTCATGGCATCCAGGTTATTGGTGACCTCGGCAAGGGTCAGAAATCTGCTAAACCGCTTGCCATGCGTCTCGTCCTCCAGGAAACTGCCAATGGAAAACGTCTCTTCATCCACCCAACCCAGATCAGGAACATCCTTGCGGCATGAAAACAAACCAAGCAAGCCAAGGAGCACAAAGGCTGTAAGCGATCGTTTATAAGGAATCATCATAGTAAGGGTTTTGCTCTAAAAACGTATTCCGCTCCAGTTCAATAAAATATATGGGCAGATACCAGCCGGCAGGATTGGTTAACCTGGCTTGCATCACTGGCTTCCGAGTCGATTCCACGTTCTCCACGATAATCTCAATCAAATCAGCCTTTCGTGCATAATCATTTCTCCTTCCCATGCGCATAAGATCGAACCATCGCTTCCCTTCATAGGCCAGTTCAAGAGCACGCTCCTGAAGGATCAGGTCTTCAAATGCCTCGGTCGTATGTGGCGCTGAAACTGTGGCTACACGGCGCTTGATCCTGATATCGTTAACGATACCCAGGGCTTCTTCGAAACGGGATAATTGCGCAAGCGCTTCCGCCTTCATCAGAACAAGATCAGACATGCGGTAGATGATGAAATTACAGTCTGCCTGCTCTGAGCCCGCACGCATAGTCTTACCATCCGCCTCACGCCCCATATATTTAAATATCCTCCGGTCCGTGGTCATCGTACCCCTGCCACGCGTCTCCTCAAACTCAAAGACACTGCCGAAAAACAGGCTGTAGGATTCTTCACTGACAAAAAATCGCCTGGCATCCCTCCTGGTAATCGAATACATCGTATTGCTCTCCCCATAGGCACTGTTGAACTGAAACTCAAAAATACTTTCCAGCGAATTCCCAGGGTAGAAAATATCAAACCACTGAGAGTTGGGTATCACAGGAAAACCCATCTCCTCAAGATCTTCAACATATGCAATGCACTGCTCGTACTCAAAATTCCAAAGACTGATATCCGCCAGAAGGGCGGTGATGGCTGCCCGCGTGGCACGCCCCTTGTTCATATCAGGAGAACCAAAATCATTGGTGGCCTTAAGACGCATCCCCAGCAGATCGGACGTAATCTGGTCCAGAACCACACTGCTACTGGAAACCGGGAGATAGATGTCCACAGCATCTGTTTCTACCGGCTCAAGGATCATAGGTACATCCCGGAAGGTACGTACCAGATAGAAATAGGCCAGGCTCCGCAAAAAGGTTGCTTCCGAAACGAAAACATCCCTCTGGTAGTCCGTAAGGGTAAGATCAATCTCCTTTATCTCAGGCGCATGCTTAATCACCGCATTGCAATAATTGATCACCATATAGAAATCCTTCCAGTCACACAATTCATTGTCAGGAAGGATGATACCATCAAAAATAAACTTCAGGTATTCTGGTGTATTCTGATCTTCCCTGAGCATGCCAGCACGTACTTCGCCAAGGTAGAACAGGGTCTCATCCATCGATGCAAAACGCTGGTAGGCTCCCATAAGAACGGACTCCAGGTCTTCTTTGGATTTCCAGAATTCATCCTTCACCAAACCATCAGGGGGGATCAGCTCAAGGTAATCCTCACAAGAGAGGCTGAGAAAGAGGATCGCGATATATAATAGTACCTTTTTCATAGAAAACTTAAAACTCAATTACCATACTCATTGTAAAAGCCCGGGGCGGTGGGGTATTCGCCCTGTCTGTGCCAAACCAAAAAGGATCATCACCCACCTGGGGAATCTCAGGATCCTGACCCGTATAGCGGGTAAAGGTGAGCAGTTTCCTCATGGTTACAGCAATATCTATAGAGCTCACCCTCACGTAATTACATACTTTCTTCGGCAATGTGTAACTAATATTCACATTGTTCAGCCTGAGAAAGTCTCCCGCTTCAACATAGCGGCTCGATCCCAGATTGTTCGCCGGATGCTGCATATAGGCCCGGGGAAGCAGACCGTCAGCCTCCTGACCCTGGTAAGTCCAGCGGTGAAGAACGGCCTTGCTCTGGTTACGCTTATCCAGCATCCCTTCCGTATCCATGGCTACCGTGTTTACAATGTCGAAGCCTGTCCGGTAATGAAACTGCGCCGAAACCATCAGATCCCTCCAGATGATCGAGGTGCCAAAGCCACCGCTGAACTCCGGATTCGAGTCCCCCAGGTAAACAACATCATTGATGTCGATCACACCGTCGTGGTTAAGGTCCTGGTAACGGGCATCCCCACCGGCAAAATAATGCTCACCGTTGCGGTAATTCAAACGCAAGGGGGTGCCGCTCAGATCACGAAGCACCTCCCCATCGGCCGTATAGGCCGCTACCGATGCATCCGAGGGCCATACACCCTGGTACTGGAAGCCGTAAAAGGAGCCCACAGGCTGACCGAGATTGATCTTCCTGGGATAGGCCCCAATCCCGATCTGGTCATCAACTTCGTTTTTGAAGTTGTCGGGGAATTCTACAAATGAATTGAAATTCTGTGCCACATTCATATTGATTCGCCAGTTGAATCCTTCTCGCCGAACCACTACAGCACTGGTGAACAGCTCCCAGCCGTTGTTGTCCATCACACCACCGTTGTACCATTTCATATTTTCATAGCCTGATATCCCCGGTATCTTGTAGTTACCCCAGAGGAGGTCCTCTATCTTATCACTGTAGATATCCGCCCGAAGGATAAGCCGGTCCTTGTATAAGCCCAGGTCGATGCCCAGATTCAGTGATGTCTTGGTCTCCCACTTTAAATTGTCCAGCTGAACCTGCTGGGCAACAATAACCGACCGATTCATATAAGAATTCACTCCCACAGGAGTGTTGAATATGGCATGCCGGTCATACGCTTTCCCGGGCTGACGCCCAACCTGTCCCCAGCTGATGCGGACCTTGCCATCACTGAGCCACTCCAGTCCATCCAGAAAGCGTTCCTGAGAAAATCGCCAGCCAAGAGATGCGCTGGGAAAAAGTCCCCACCGGTGGTTGATCCCGAATTTAGAGCTGCCATCAACACGTGCATTCAAAGACAGGATATAGCGGTCCCTGAGCTTATAATTAAAGCTCCCCAAAAAGCCCATGTTACGAACCTCGCTGCTATACGTGGCTGTGTTGTCCAACTGGCTCACATTGGCCGGATCGCTCAGATTAACAGTTGCCAGATTACGGCCCGCTGTCACCGAGGATTCCCCGGTAAGATCCTCATTTTCCATCATCAGCGTAGCACTAAGCTGATGATGCCGGTTCTCTAAACGGGGGGCCAGGAAGAGCTGGGAACGGTAAAGAACCTTCGTGTTGCTACCGTTCACCTCTGCACCCAGATTGTTCTGGGGATGGACCCACGTGGCTCCGATGGCCGTACTGGGCAAAAACTGGTTGGTCTTGCTTCCCCAGTACTGCAGAGAGATGATCTGCTGAAAACGCATCCAGGGAAGAATGTTGTAACGAAGGGTGAAACTGTTCTGAACCTGATCCTGACGACGGTCGTTAACACTTAGGTCTGTGATCGCAACCGGGTTATAGAACTTTATCCCGCTTCCCTGGTAGTTCACCCGGGGAGTGAAGTATTCACCTGTGGGATCCCCATTGATGTCATACTCCCGGATACTCATGTTGGGGGCCTTCACATAGGCCATCTTTCTTACATTTTGACCCAGAACGTAGTTGTCCTCCTTAACACTGTTCGTGTAATTGAAGTTGACCGAAAGAATGATCTTGTCCGAAACATTGTAATCCAGGTTGATACGCGTGGACAGACGATTCAGTGAGGTGTTCGCGGTCGTCCCCGTATTGTTGTGGGAATTCACCGAGGCAAAATAGCGCGTCTTGTCGCCGCCACCAGACATCTTTACATACTGATCATTGATAAAACCCTTGCGTGTAATGGCATCCAGCCAGTCCGTATTGGCCGAATAATTATAAAAATCTGAATAGTTCCGGTCGTAGGCTATTTCATCGGGAAGCAGAAAATAGGGGTCTTCGTTGTGTAGAGCATCCAGCTGAAGGGTGATGTACTCATCTCCATTGAGCATGGGAATCGCCGGTGGCTGGATATTCAGGGTATACTTCCCCCTGTATTCAAAACGAGTTTTCCCCTTTCGGCCCCTGAAGGTCTCAATCAACAGAACACCGTTGGCACCTTTGGAGCCCCATACAGCAGTGGTCGAGGCATCTTTCAGTACCTCAATGGACCGGATGTCCTGAGGTGCAATATTGACCAAATCGCCGATATCTTCCTGGTCGGCCGAGGCAAAATCAAAATCAGATATCCCGATAACATCCTGGGGGATATTGTCAACAACAATAAGCGGCTTGGCGCCCCCAAGGGAAGTCAGCCCGCGGATCACGATCTGGGTCCCGCTGCCAGGATCACCCGATACGGCCATGATATCAACACCCGAGATATTCCCCTGAAGGGCCTCATCCGCCGAGGCAGCTCCCATATGTTTGCTCGATAACATGTCAACCTTGACACGTGAACCGGTAATATCCCGCTCCGCAATACCCGTCAACGGATCGACCGTGGACTTTGCCGTAATGGTCACCTCTTCAACCTGGATCGACTCCGCATTGATCAAAATATTGATCACCTCACGACCCCGCAGGCGAAACTCAACCGTACGGTAACCAATATAACTGACCCGGAAAACATGATCCGGATCGCCTACATTCAATACGAAATTCCCATCCATATCCGTAACGGTGCCCTTCACAATCCGGTTATCACTGTCATATTCAGCAATGGTGGCGCCGATGATCCGTTCACCGGATATGCTGTCCGAGACAACCCCACGGATCAGCTTTCCCGATTGGGCCATCATGGCACTCGCAATGAAAAATAACAAGATGACCGATATGTATAATTTTCTCTCCATTTCCATCTTAATAAGCAGGGACTAATACCGAATCAATCCTGTGGACCACCCCTTTGATGACATAATCGTGAGGACCGGGGGTTCGGTTATCACGACTATCGAGGCCGATCGTGGTGTAGGCCGTCATGATATTGGTCAGACCGCCGTTCTCCTCGATATGACAATAAACACTCCCGTCAGGCGCAAGAATGTCTATATAATCAATCCCCGTTTCCAGCTCCAGGGTCTCAAAGGCACTGCCATCCATGGTTGCCAATTTGGTTGGATAAAAACCGGAGGGCTCAAGGCCGTGTGTCCAGATACGCTCTCCCTGTATAAAATGATTCTTCAGTAGTCTCACAAGGGCTTCTTCCTCCAGCGTGTCAGCTCCGTAGGACAAAAGGGCCTCATCAGAGGGCGCAAAGACCGTATGTACAGCTCCCTCGTCTATAAAACTGATCCTTTCACGACGGTCATCAACCAGTCCTGTCTGTATCAACAGGGCCATGAATTGAGGAAAGCTGTTCAGAACAGTGTACATGCTTTGCGTAGGAGTGGTAAACCAGGTCCCGGCATCGTAGGTCGTACCGTTGAAGTAATTTCCAATAGGCTCCGGCTCCCAATGTATCGCCGAGTCGCCTTTGTAACCGAAGGTATTGACTGATCCCCCGCTGACAGTGTTCGCTTCGCTGTCAAACACCAGGAAGTTTCCCCCGCCAAGGGTCTCAATAAATTCTTTCCTCGCCTGACCCGAAGGTGGCCTCCTGCCAACCTGGTTGAGTATCCTTGCTTTTACATCGCCAATATTTATCCTGACCGGAATGGGGTCTGAAGCGAAGATGGTGCGATCAATTGCTGTGAAACGGAGATATTGCATCGACACATCAACCAGAAGTGAAGAATCAGTCTCTAAGGTCGCATCTGATGGAAGATAGAATACAAAATCCCCATCCGCCCCAAGGGCGTCAAGGATACCCGTATTTACAAGGGCATAAAGCATGATGGAATAACCCGGCTGAAGGAGAACCGGCGAGGCTATGCTCGAAAACCCTTTGGACTCAATCACCTCATCGATCAGCAAAATGGTCGCGTTGCTCCCAAAATAAGTCTCCCGGATCATCGACTCGTCCAAATCAACTTTCTCCCCTAATCCGTTGGTTACTCCAGTTTCCAGAGTCGAACGGTAAATGTGCCTCGGACTCATGTGTGAATTCAGAAGGTACCAACGGATAACGTCCGGCACACTATTATAATCAGGCCAACGGTCAGTCCCCGTTAGCGTATTATAAATGAAATCCTCAAAAGCCTGGTCCGTCGGAATCATGATCCCGTAGTGATGACGAAGCGTGCTGGCCTCCTTGTACCGCCCCGAACCCGATCCGGTTACCTCGCTGTGGATCTCAAAGGGAAAACTATAGGAAGAATTGCTGAAGCTCAGGTTGAACAGCGTATCGTAATGGCCTCCCTCAACTACTTCGGGCTGGTCCTGTGTCGCATTGAAGTTGGGCAAGAACTCGCTGAACCGGTACATGTTCCGCAGAAAATAATTCGTCGAAACACCGTTGTGATCTGACAAAAGGTACTCCTCTACATTATACGGTGAGATAATCACCTGATCGATCATATTAATGAAGCCGTTCTCCGCTGGAATCTCATCTCCAAGTAATTTACTATTGACAATATGGATATCGCCATACTCGTAGTTCCTGTCAAAGTAGAAGGCATAGTCATCACCCCCAAGGTTGTTGATGGCAAAAAACTCATCGAAAAACAAGGGCAGGTATTTCCTGGAGTCCGAATAGACCTTACGGTAATCAAGGGCTGACGAAGAATCAACTATTTGCTCATGCTCCTGGTTCAAATCGTTTGTGCGTGGACGAACCCAGTATTTCTTATCCGGATTTTGGTAAAGACTCTGTCGCTTATACGCAGTCGGTAACTTGTTGTAGGGATCCTCCTCATCAATCCACCCGTCATTGCCAAGCATGCTCATCTGCTCACGGCTCCAACGATTCTGAAGAAGGTGATACTGAACCATGGCCTCACGCATTTCAAATGGAATCTTCTCTATGCTTCCTTCATATTCCGGATGCATCCCAAACCAGCTCTGAAAGGCTGCATCAGTGGGTACAAATACAGTGTAGCTACCAGAACGGTTCAAGACAGTGTCATAGCCCGTGGATTCCAACAGCTCCCGAAACAACGTGGCTTGCTCATTCTCCAAGAGCTGCGTATAGATCTTACCAGACTGCCATTCAGGATACTGGTACTTCTCCAACTCGTAGATATTCTGACATGCAACCGAACACAGAGCCACGAAGACTAACAAGCATACCTGCCTTATCATAAGCCGTTAAATTACTAAGATAAACCTGAAAAAAGTACTGACAGCGGTTTCTTCAAGGCCGCTGCCAGTACTACTACTACTATGAGAAAAAACTACTACTCACTTTTGACAACCTGCATCACCTTAAAATTAAGGTGGTTGTCAGTAACCTTAAGGATATACATCCCCGCAGAGAGTGAAGAAACTGATAATTCGCATATCGGATCATTGGTCCGCACCGACCGCAGCTTCTGTCCGGTCATGGAAGTCAGCTCAATCATGCACCTGCCTTCCAGTCCCTCGATATATAACAGATCAGAAACAGGGTTCGGATAGACCTTCATGTTGTCCATTGCCCAGTTATGGACAGAGACAAGCAGGTTGAGCGTGTATGTCACAACGGTGCTCTGGTCTTCCGAAGTGACCTCCAGCTTGTCTGTGCCAAGGATAACGCCTGATTCCTTGTCGGCTCCATCGGCATCCATCAGCTTCAGATAGGCCCCACCGGGTATCTCGATGTTGGAAAGGAACTCAGACACATCCGTGTTCTCAGGAATCTCAGATATGGAATGAGCGCTCTCATCTACCACGTAGACATCGGATTTAGCCCACGCTAATGCGCTGGCCACATAACCCAGTTGCCGCAGACTGTAGGTAACGGTCTTGCTTCCATCCTCCGAAGTAACACCGACTACATCATCCACTGAAACATAGCCTGAATCCCTCTGATAGCCGGCCTTATCGTAAACCTTCATCAAGGCATTCCCGGATGGAACCAGGTTCGACAACAGGATATCCACGGTGGTTTCTTCCTGAACATCGTTGATCGTCAAGTTTTCCTGGTTGACCGTATACACATTGGAAGTTACCCATGCATCGGATGAGAGGATGCCCTGATCAAGCTGGTATGTAATAATGGTTGTCCCGTCCTGGGCGATCACCTCGAAATAGACATCACCCATGAGCATTACCTTTCGGTAAGTGGAATCACTCATATCCAGTGCCTGAAGGGGTACCAGGTTCAAGTCAGCATCAAGCACATTCAGAAGGGCCAGTGCAGGCACCTCCACATTGTCAAGGACCTCTTCGAGGGAGACTTCCATCGGGATACCGGAGATGGTACCTTCTGCTCCATCAATACTAATGGTATATCCTGAACCCTCTGCGGCCACAAGTACGGCATTGTCGTCCAGCGCTCCCAGCTCAACCGTATACTTGGTGACGTTCTTGCCATCTTTGGAGATTACCCTCAGGGTATCCCCTGCCGCCAGCTGATCATCATCACCCAGGACAAGCCCGGTGCTGCTGCTGATCACTGAAAGGCCCTGATCCGGATCCATTGGAATAATGTTTTCAATGAACGAAGCACTCGTCGTTCCGGAAACAACACCCTTGATTTTCAGATCATCCTCAGTCTTGTAGCCATCATCCACCAGGTAAACCGTACTGCCTACCGTGGACATGAAGAGGGTGATCGGATCGTGGGTAAAGTTGCCCAGATCGGAGGTCAAGTAATACACCCTGTCCCCCACAGAGGGATCCACCATTTGATCGTTAATTACGTACCAGGAATGTTCTTCGGCGGTCTGACCCGTATTATAGGTGGGTGCAAGTCCGGGAAGATAGTTGGAAGGTTTTCTCCGGTAGGCATGGCGGGTTGCATTTTCACTACCTATTCCTCCTACTTCACCTGTCCAGCCAGGATCACCGTCCCCCCACCGGTCAATCGCCAGCAAGTCATCCGGATCATTCATTGCCTTTTTGCCATCCAGGATCGAGTCTCCTTCTATTTTGTAAATATACCTGGGCGGGATGGGACCTTGATAGTTGATTTCACCCCACTGGTTCTCATCCGTATTCGACCATAACACATCATACATGGAAGGAGGAAAGTACCGGGGATCATTCGGATCAAGATATCTTGATTGGGCGAATTCTGCCATCACAAAACATTCGCCGGGTTCAATGATGGGCAGGATATCCGGGTCGTCCACCAACATTCCGACGTGGTTATCGGCCCAGTATTCATAAGTGCTGTATTTCTTGCCCGGGACATATCTCTCGTACCTGCTTGTCCAGCCGCCAACACTGTCCAAAAGGATGGGAGAAGAAAGCAAATCTAAAGCTGAACCATCCTGACCACCCCGAATCATGTATTTTCCAAGGTCAAGGGGCTGGTTCCCCACATTGGCGATCTCCATAAAGGAAGCTTGCCACCAGAGTACCCAGACAACCTCGGAAATAATTGGTTCTGCGGTGTAAGGCTGCACATCCTCCGTTCTGACCTCAGACTTAAATATGATCCTGTATTGATTTGTGGCCAGACTATCCGCGGAAGTAACCGTTATGGTGGTTGTCCTCGCATCGAGGTCCCCCCTGAGTGATGTGGCACTTTCCATTTCCACCTTGGCATTCACATCTTCCTTGAAGAAAGCGAGGGCGGGTATCTTGACGCTCCCGTAAGGAACCTCAATCGTGTATTGATATACAGTGGGAGAGAATCCGGGAATGGTATCGCTGTCCCATCCGGTATCATCCTTATCCACATCGGGCCAGGTAATGGCCGACAGCGAGGCATCGGCTCCTTTTGCAATGGGCCTGAGGGAGAGGTAGTACTCCTCAGTGGTTGATCCGTCCCCGGCGGTCACGATCAGCTTATCACCTTCTTTCAGATCCACTCTTTCCTGGTCATCCACCCAATCGATCTCCCAGGTAGCGTCGGGAGCTTTTTCCAGGTATTTCCAAAGGGTGTCGACTCTTTCAGCAAAAGGGATCCAGGTAATGGAATCCGCACCTTCACCATTTTCCGAAACATAATATCTGCATTCATAAGCATATCTATTGCTCCCTATGTTTGCAGGATCACCCAGATCACGCACATATGAATACACTCCATCGACATCCTCATCCTCGATCAGGGTTCTCCTGGGAATTACCATGGCATCATCCGCTTCCGCAGCTGCCGGAATAATGGCATAACCGGCTGTTTCCAGGTCTGCACCTGCCGCAAACATCCAGAGGGTATCGCCCAGCATACAGGCAGAGCTGGCGCTGTCGGAATTTTCAATATAGCGATAGGCCATACCCGGTCCGAAATCAATCTCATCGATGAGCCCCTTGGAAGGACTCAATTCAACGTTAAAGGTTCCTTTGCGTAAGCCCCAGGGCACCGTGATGGTTAAGGCATCATGATCGATGGTCAGGACATCTGAACTAAAATCTATGGAAAAGTCTCCATGGCTGCCGATCGTCGTAAAAAATGAAGGGTTCCAGGGATTTATCTTGTCCAAATAAATGGGCAGCCACTCGGAATCCTCAATATCGATCCCCCGGGAATCGTGCCAGTCCAGGTTGCCCGTTTGAACAGTCGATTTCCTGACCCACAGGTAATTTTCTGTTGGATTATCAATCCCTGCAATAGGATATACAATCCTATCTGTCCTGCCATTCGCCAGCAGTGATTTTGTCAGCACGTCACACTGGATGGTATCTCTCCAAAAGAGACCTACCGCAGTAAAGGCGATAGAGCCCACTTGCTGGGTAATCAGGTCGTTGTATTGCACACTGTCTTTTGGCCATCCCATTTCGATCCTTGTTTCGTTGTCGTCCCAAACGAATTCATTCGTATAACATTTAAGATCAGCCGAATCGCGGACGCCAGGCCGGGTATTGTTCATGCCAAACAGGAAACTGTTTTTATCAGTTACCATGTTTTCAACAACATGCATGATAGTAAAGCT
>CAZURA010000026.1:0-44856 GCA_964622985.1 uncultured Bacteroides sp.
GAAATACTATCCCGACAACAAGGAGGAGATGTACCAGAAACTTTCAAATACCCAACCCATCGGACGAATGGGAAGGCCCGAAGAGGTTGCCCATTTGATCGCCTACCTCTGTTCAGATAAAGCGGCCTTTATCACAGGGTCATTCTATCCCATCGATGGAGGTTTCATCACCCTGAATACGGGCTAAGAAGGCCACAAGCCAGATCTAATTTTCCACCAATTCCATGGAGTTGAAATAGATCAGGTAGTGCTCAAGATGTTTTTCGGGATAGAGCCGGATGGTAACCACCCCTTTCTTATCTATTTTCAATTGCCCGGGATTCTCTCTTTTATATTCGTACCAGCCCTCGGACGATTTTACAGTGCCCCTTATCTGGTCTGCGCCGGTATCAATAATATAGGTACTGCCTTCCCACTCGGGGATGGCGGCATATCGGATAAACACGTCATAGAGGCCAGGGATTTGGAAATCCACCTGCCACTGAATGATATCATCAGGACCCTGCATCTTGGATATGTGGAACCGCTCCTGCTCCCCCTTCCGGTTAAATCTTTTAATGGCCCGGCCTGAAGTCGATGCCGTCAGGTAATCCAGTACAACAGGCTCATCCTGAGCCTGCTGTATAACCAAAGGATCCACATCGGGTATTCCTGAAATTTCAAGAACAACCACAGCATCGATCTCGTTGTAAGGTTTATCAGGAAGTGTGATCCGTATCTTTTTCTTACCCTCCTGGGTCACTTTCAGAGGGAGTTCCGTCGATGCCAGCATATGAGCTTGCTTTACGCGGTTGTTTAGCCCCTGCAGTTCAATATATCCTTCTTCGGGCCAATCGAAAACATGCAGGTAGATCCTTTCTTCCTTTGTGGTGCAAAAACCCCATGGAAGTTCATAAGGAAAGGGTGATGACGAAGTCCCATAGATAGATTCGCCATGTTCCTTTACCCACTGCCCCACCTGGTTCAGGATTTTTACGGAAGGTTCAGGGATAATACCTTCTCCAGTTGGTCCCACATTCAGAAGATAATTTCCTCCGTTACTGACGATGCTGACCAGCCTTCTGATGATTTCCCCGGGCTCTTTCCAGTTGTTGTCATGCTTGTCATATCCCCATGTATCATTCAACGTCTGGGGTGTCTCCCAATATTCCTCTATACCGCCAGGCGGCATTCCGTTGTCATTCAGGCTCTGGTAATCACCAAGCAGTTCTTTAAAATAGTGCCCCACCCGTCCGTTCACCAGACAACCCGGTTGCAGGGAATGCACCAGGTCTGCAAATTCCTGACCCTGTTCCTGGGTATACATCCCCCGGTCAAACCAGACCACACTCATGGGACCATAGCCGGTCAGCAACTCACTGACCTGCGGGATCGCTTTCTCATCCAGGTATTGCCGGAATAATTCGGGATGATCCATCTCATCCAGGTTTGTCTGGGAAGAATCGAAATCCCAGGTATTGCCATAGGCATAAGGATGGTCCCAATCCTCACGGTGTGAGTAATAGATACCAAACCGGATACCCGATGCTGCACAGGCGTCTGCCAGCTCGCGGATCACATCCCGTTTGAATGGGGTATGATCCACAATATTATAGGGGCTCACCCTGGAATCATACATGGCAAATCCGTCATGATGTTTGGATGTGATTACCAGGTATTTCATCCCGGTATTCTTCGCCAGTTTTACCCATTCCATTGCGTCGAATCCAGTGGGATTAAACCGGGAAGCACTATCTCTGTATAGCTCCACTGGGATCTGTTTCCACTTCATGATCCATTCGGCGATCTGTCCCTCTTCGAGTTGTTCACCCTTCCACTCACCTCCCAGTACAGCGTAGGGTCCCCAGTGGATGAACATTCCAAATTTTGCATCGAGCCACCACTCTATCCTTTGATCCAATTGGGTATTGTTCTCAGATGAAGCCGCCTCCGTGGTGCCGCCATTCCTGCATGAAAGAGAAAGTAAGGCGATTGTCATCAGTAGAATTCTGCTTCTTAGCAGGGTTCCGATAGAGAAATGTCTGGATAACACTGGGTATACCATAATTAATAGTTATTTAAAATATTGGACGGTTACTGGTAAATTTATGCCAATCAACCCACAATGTATTGCTTCAATCCGGCATTCTGTGTCCTGAAAAATGCATGCTGCCCAACCCAATCCTTATTTTCCTGATATTTAATATCATTATTAATCCCAGTCCACATGAAAAAGATAGCTATTTTATTGATATGTATGATGAAATTAGTGGCGGGGACAACAAACGCCCAGGAATTCATCAACATTACAACCCCTGTGACCCCACCCGAGTGGGCACTTCTTGAAAGGGAGGTGATCAAAAACAATGCGGCAGCTATCCTTGAATGGGCAGATTATTACCTGGACGATAATGGGTATCTCCTGCATGTGCCACGCTGGGGTACACTCGATGGAACGGATGATGCCATTGAATATGCCAAAAGCTGGACCATCCTGCATATGCTGGGTGGACCAGATACACTGCTCCCGCTGTTCAAAAAAGGCCTTGAAGGCCATTACCGGCAGTATACGGCAGTGACCACCGATTGCACGGATGTGGCACGGAATGGTGCATACTACAAGGAATTCATGCCCATGTCAGATTTCATGCATCAGGGCGAAGGAATGCAGGGAATCGTTCATCAGGGATTATCAGATCCTACTGATCCGGTGATGCAAAAGCGCTACCGTCGTTTTGCTGGCTTGTACATGAATGAAGATCCGGAAGCCCAGAATTATGACCCGGAACATAAGATCATCAGGAGTTTCTGGACCGGAAGCAAGGGTCCCATGCTCAGGGATGCCACCGTATATGACTGGACCGGAGATCCTACACCGGGAACTTATCACCTGATTCACAACCTTTCAGGCAGGAACAGAATGGTGAGCTATGAGGAGGAATTCCCCACCGTTGTGCATCATATGTACTACTTTCCCCAGAGCAGCCGGGGTGACCACCCCTTGAATCTTGTCTCAACACAACTGGCACTGAATGCCTTTATGCTGACACATGAGGAAAAGTACAGGGACTGGATTGTGGAGTATACCACTGCCTGGATCGACCGGGCAGCTGCCAATGGGGGCAACTTTCCGACAAATGTGGGTCTGGACGGAGGCACGGGTGACATCCTTGATGGCAAATGGTACAGGGGTACCTATGGCTGGAATTTCTCATACTTTAACTGGAGGAAGCGATTGCACCATGAGAACAGGATGTTCCATGGACTTTGGCCGGGATTGGCCAACGGATTAATGGTGACAGGCGACAAGATCTACATTGAAGCGGCCCGTCGCCAGATGGATAACCTCTATGACAACATGAAAGTCATCGGAGGAAAGAAAATGATCTCCAAGAACTACGGGATGCATATTGACAGGGATGAACCCCTGAAATACGATGTTTTTGATGTCAAAGACAGCATGCTCTACATTCCGGAGGGAGAGGGAGTGGAAGGCTGGTATCACTGGACTACTGATCTCCGGATCAATGAGTGCCTGGATCTCTATCTCTGGTCCATGGATCAAAGGGACTTTGAAAAAGTATCAGAACATGCCTGGATAAGGTTTCTGGAAGGGGGAAATCCTGAATACCCGGCACTGGAATTGCGATCGGACCTCAGGCACATCAGGGAACGGATAAAGGCCATGAGAAATGATCCAACTACACCTGACACCCGTCTGGCAGACTGGCCCATGCTTTTCGAACCCACCGATGTGAGCAACCTGGTAAACCTCATGACGGGGGGGAACCTTTGTGGAGGAAGGGTATGGACCCTTCACTGCCGTGTCCGCTATTTTGACCCGGAACGGCGTAGGGCCGGGATCCCTGAGGATGTTGCCGGGCTCGTGACAAAGATGAAGGGGGATGTAACACACCTCAGCCTTGTCAACCTGAACCAGATTGAGCCCAGGTCAGTGGTCATACAGACCGGTGCATATGGAGAACATCAGTGTGAATGGATCATTGTGGATGGGAAGGAATACAGGATCGATCAGCGCTATTTCACCGTACACCTTTCACCTGGTACAGGAACCGAAATGGTCATTAAGGCAAAACGATATGCCAACAAGCCCACCCTTGCATTCCCATGGCATGGTGATGTGGTGCCAATGGTTTATTGATAGCCTATATACTTCTGTGGCAGAGAGAAGGAAATAATTTAACCACATATTGAGCTATCGGAGTAAGTAAACATTGCAATAAAATGATTGATACGAGCAATGATATTAAAAGATTGGGACCTTATATTTACAGGGAGAAATAAAATTGTATGAATGCTACGCGGAAAATAGTTGTACTGGTTATTCTGGGTTGTTCGTTTTTTTGGGGATGCAAGGATATCTACGAACAGGAAAAGTACCAACGTCCGGATTGGCTGGCAGGTAAGATCTATACCCAGATCACTACGCGGCCCGATCTCTCGGTTTTTTCTGAATGCCTGGTGTTAACCGGCTATGATACCATCATGGATGTGACAGGAAGCTATACAGTGTTCGCCCCCACTGATCAGGCATTCCAGCAATGGTTTGCGCTTCACCCCGAATATGGCAACTCGATTGAAAACATCCCACACCAGGAACTGGAAAACCTTGTGGAAAGGCATATTCTTCAAAATGGATGGAGCCTGAAACAACTGAAATCCCTCGATATCTATGGCTGGATCGATAAGGACGACCCGGAAAATGACAAACCGCGAGGCTACAAAAGACAGACCCTCCAGAAAGACAGTGATAAAAAGTATTTTGTAATTGAGGGCAGCCAGTTTGATAAGATCGTAGACTCGACTGAATCCAACGATTACAGAAAGGTTTTTATCAGATCCCGGAAATACGGTCCCATTTTTTTCAATGACTACTTCGGTGTCAATGATCTTCAAACAGATGACTACGGCTTCTATTATGACCGGGAATTCGAGTCGGGCGGGACCTATTATGGGAAGGCAAAAATTGTCAGCCCGGAGATTTTTGCAGAAAATGGATTTATATATGAAGTGGATCAGGTTACAGATCCCCTCTACAATGCCGAACAGATCCTGAACCGGGAAGATTCCGAGTACGACTACAGCACCTTCAGGGATCTTATATACTTATTTGCCGAATTCACGGCCAATCTGGATGCCACAAATCTGCAGCCTGAGGCCAAGGCAGGGGGATTGTATGATACGCTTTTTAATTTAAGATATCCCGACCTGCTATTTGATCTTCAGGAAGAACTGACAGGCCCGAATACCTCTTTGTCAAATTATACAGTAAGGTACCAGAACGGGCTAATGGCTCCAACCAATGTTGCCTTTCAAAAATTTCTCGATGAAATGGTGACCAATAAAAGCGGTTATCCTCACTGGATCGATTTCGGGGCAGTTCCCATTGCGGTTAAGCGCGTGATCCTGAATGCCCATATGACCGATATCCCCATTTACCGGACCGATATCCAGCAGGGGTTCCGGAATGGAGCAAAGGACATCATTACCATCGATGAGGGCAACATTGCTGAAAAGTATTATGGAAGCAACTGCAGCTTTATCGGTCTGAATGAGGCCATTGTTCCCAGGGCCTTCTCCAGCATTACCGGACCGGTATACCTTCGTCCTGGTTATTCAACGATGTTGTATGCACTGGAGTATTCCAAAACCCTGCCTGCGTTGAAGGAGGAAGGAAAGGAGTATGTTTTTTTTGTGCAGTCGGATCTGCAGTTTGATGAGGATTCCTCCCTGTTCGTAAATTGGTTGGACAGGAGTGCCAATCGCTATTCCTTCACTGCCTTTAACCGGGCCTCTGAAACCTTTTCAAATGTTCCCCGCAACCAGTTAACCAAAATGATCCTTAACCAGGTGGGGACCTCCCTTCCAAGAGGGAATGCCAGAAAGGAATTCATTGAAAACCTTGCCGGCAACTTCATTGTCGTAAACAACGAAGATAATTCGGTATCAGGAGGTTTGCCCAATGTATGGGGATTCAATGGAGATTCAGTGATCGAAGTCATTCCTGTACGGCTTGAAGAAGAGACAGACAACGGAATAACCTATGATTCGCGGGGATGGTTCAACACGCCCATTTCAGATATGTATGCGAACATCACTTCCTACCCCCATTTTTTTGACCTGATTGAAAAAGCCGGGCTCTATGATGACATCTTCTATTCCTTCCCGTTCCTGACCGAGGGTGAGCTCTTCACCGTATTTATTCCCTCAGAAGAGGCCCTTTCTGCCATTGAAACAGATTCGCTCTCCAAGGAAGAATTGCAGCAATTTGTAAAATACCACTTCATAAGGGGAACAAGGATCTGGACTGACGGGAGCAGTCGCGGTGGTTCCTATGAAACCCTGCGGGTAGATGAATCCTCTACCCAATTCCAGACAAAGTATTCAACGCTGAACATTGAAACGGCTTCCGACGTGATCAGAATTCTGGACAGCAACGGGGAACTCTTTGTAGAGATCAATGAACAGGAAGGCGCTACCAATAAAATGATCGCCACCGACCTGGACGAAGATTCGGACTCCCGGTATGACTTTGTCATCTCCGGGGTCATTCATGAAATTGACAGTGTATTGATCAAACAACAGCTTCACAGATGAAATCGTATATCAAATTCATCCTTATCACCTGCATGGCACTTCTCCCGGTAGTCTTATCGGCACAGACGGTAATCAGGGGAACAGTGACGGATAGTGAAGACGAAAGCCGGATCATCGGGGCCACTGTCACAGAATATGATGCAGACAGAAGGATCATTTCGGGTACCATTACTGATCCCAACGGAAATTACAACCTCAGTGTAAAGAATCCGGATGGGATCATTATCATCAGTTATATTGGATATACCAGTTTTGAGTTTTCACTGAATGGGCGTGAGGTGATCAATGTATCGCTTGTTACCTCAGCCATCCAGATGGAGGAAGTAACCATCACTGCCGAATCTGATTTCAACGCCATGACCGGGGTGGCACACAGAGATATTACCGGTTCCCAGGTGCGGGTTGACATGGCTGATGCAAAGCACCTGGGCGCAGTATCGGCCGAGGAGGCACTTCAGGGAAAGATCTCGGGCCTGGACATCATGTCCTCAGGTAATCCCGGAGGTGGTTCCCAGATCGTGATCAGGGGACTTGGTTCTCTTGGAGGTTCCACACCGCTTATCGTAGTAGATAATATCCCTCAGGATGTAAATATCGATGAAGGGTTTGACTTTGGCTCAGCGGACCAGGAAGACATTGGCGACCTGGTCAATATCTCCCCCCAGGATATCAAGTCAATCGATGTGCTGAAAGATGCTGCATCAGCAGCGGTCTGGGGATCAAAAGGAGCGGATGGTGTGTTGCTGATTGAGACCCACCGGGGAAAAAGGGGGAAAACCAGGTTTGAATACCAGGGGAAATACACGGTCAATATCCAACCTCCCCCGATCCCGATGCTGAACGGAGATGAATACATCATGATGCAACTTGAGCAGCTTCACAATCAGAAAGGGCTGTTCGAGATACCGCCTGAGATTGCATACGATCGCGACTATGTGGATTTCCATAACTACAGTAAAAATACGGATTGGGTGGACGCCATATCACAGACGGGGTTTATCAACGACCAGTATTTCAAGGTCTCGGGGGGAGGTGACAAAACCAGGTATTTTGCATCTTTTAACTACCAGAACAATGACGGTACCACGTTGAATACTGCATTGCGACGGGTCTCCACCAGGGTAAACCTCGATTACAATATATCCAGCAAAATACGGTTCTCAGTCAACTTTAATTACTCCAACAGCCTGAAAGAGGACAACTACGAATTCAGACTGGACACAGATGGAGATGGAAGAAATGAACGGGTGAATGTCCGCCAGATGGCCTATATTAAAGCGCCAAACATGGCCATCTGGGAACATGATGTCAATGGAAATCTTACCGGTGAGTATTTTACTCCCATCTTCAGTTACCAGGGAGACGGAAACCAGTTCTTCAATCCTGTGGCTGTTGCAGACCTCAGCATCAATGACCAGAACGACAACCAGGTGCAAAATAGTTTTATCCTGGACTACAATATCCTGAACTGGCTCAGGTTCCGGCAGACTGTCTCTTTCCAGTATTTGAATTCAAAAAGAAAACAGTACCTTCCCATTGATGCCATTGGCACAGACTGGTTGAACACACTCAATAACCGCTCCCGTGAATCCAATCAGACTGCCACCAAGATCCTCACCCGATCACAGTTATCTTTTATACCCCGTTTAAAGAATGAGTCCCATTCCCTCTCCGGCATCCTCACGATGGAAGCAGAAATGCAGGGATCGCAGGCGGTTACACTCCTTACCAGCAGGGGGCCCGGAGGGGATATCCAGGATCCGGCAGCGAATGCTCCAATCTTTTATACAGCCTCTGCATCAAGCGAAACCAGGGCATTAGGGATCCTGGGCAGTTTTAATTACAAGTTCAGGGATACCTATATCCTCTCCATGAATGCCAGGGCAGACGGAAGTTCAAAGTTCGGCTCCAACCAGCGTTGGGGCCTCTTCCCGAGTGTAAGCCTGGGATGGAGGTTCTCACAGGAGCCATTCATGTCGAATCTGGAATCTGTCTCAGATGCGAAACTGAGGGCCAGCTGGGGCCAGACCGGTAAGCAACCCGGTTCGCCTTATGACCGCCACGCCATCTATAATACCGCCAATCCAAACCAGTATATCGAAAATCCGATTATCATTCAACAACAGGCCCAGCTGGACAACCTGAAATGGCAAACGGTCAGTTCCTGGAACCTGGGATTGGACCTTGGATTTTTCAAGGACCGGTTCATTTTTACTGCAGAAGTTTACAATAAGGTCACTGAAGACATCCTGTGGAGAAATTACAGCATTCCCAAATCTTCCGGATACACGCTCTTAAAATGGTACAATGGAGGAATGCTGGAGAACAGCGGCTGGGAGTTTTTCACAAGGATCGGGGTCATCGACAGGGATAACCTGAGGTGGGATGTAAACTTCAATGTGGCAAACAACACCAATGTTTTTCTCGAGTTCCCGGAGAATTTCAATAATGAAGTGGCCACCAATATAGGAAATGGGCAGTTCCCCAGGAGGGCAGATATCGGTCAGCCCGTCGGGGCTTTCTACGGATTCCGCTACGAGGGTGTCTGGCCATCGGATGAGTCCGTTGTGGCACTGGATGCCAATGGAGATGTACTCACCGATGTAAATAACGACCCGGTTCCCCTGACGTTCAATGAACAATATGAATTTGTAGGAGGGGATGCAAAATACCAGGATATCAATCATGATGGAAACATCAACCTGCTGGATGTGGTCTACCTGGGAGACTCAAATCCCGATTTCATCGGAGGATTTGGAAGTGTGGTTAACTGGAAGCAATTCAGGGCTTCGTTCCAGTTCCATTACAGGACCGGATTTCAGATCGTGAACGAGGTCGCCATGGATACAGAAGGGATGCTTGACAGGAACAACCAGAGCAAGGCGGTATTGAACAGGTGGCGCATTCAGGGCCAGGATGAACCCGGAATGATCCCCCGTGCCTATATGGATCATCCAGCCAATAATCTTGGCTCGGACAGGTATGTGGAAAACGGGGACTTTCTTCGTCTGAACAATGTGACGGTCAGTTACACCGTTCCCAGGACAATCGCCTCCAGGCTAAAGGTGAGGTCCCTGGATATGGCTTTCACCATGAGAAAAATACTGACCCTTACCAATTATACGGGTCAGGATCCTGAAATTCCCCAGGTGGGAGACGATCCATTCTGGTTTGGAACAGACAATGCAAGAACCCCTATACCCATGTCATATGTTTTTAGTGTCTCATTAGGTTTTTAATTATGCCACAAACAATAAAATCGATCCTGTTTATTCTGCTGATTGCGCTCACTCCGGCGTGTGATCAATGGCTTGAGCTTGTTCCTCCGGATGGTCTTGTGAAAGATGAATACTGGAAATCCAAAGAAGATGTGAAGGCTACCCTGATGGGTGCCTATCAGCAGTTTGCCCAACTGGATGGAACCCTGTTCCTGATCGGGGAGTTAAGAGCAGATATGATCATTCCTGATGCCAATACCATTCCGGACCACCGGGACATTATGGATGGAAATATATTTCCTGACAACAGCATGTGTGAATGGTCTCTGTTTTATACGGTGATCCGGCATTGTAATTCTGTATTGAAGAATGCACCTGCGGTCTATGAAATCGACCCGACCTTCTCCCAGTACCAGTTAAGGGGATACGAATCTGAAGCGCTCTATCTGAGGAGTCTTACCTATTTTTACCTGGTAAGGGCGTTCCGGAGAGTCCCGCTGGTCCTTGAGGCTTCAGAATCAGATGATGTGGCCTATTTTCTACCGGCCTCCACCTCCGATGAGATCCTTGCGCAAATCAAGGATGACCTGTTACTGGCCCGGACCGGTGTCACCGAAGATTACGGAATGCTGGAAGAGAATAAGGGAAGGGCCACCATGGCTGCCATCAATGCATTGCTGGCAGATATTGCCCTGTGGAGTTTTAATTACGAAGAGTGCATCTCATATATAGAATCCATTGAAGATGAAGGGTTTGAATTGGTACCGGGAGGACGCTGGTTTGATATTTTTTATCCTGGCAATTCGCTGGAAAGCATTTTTGAGATCCAGTTTGACGCCTCTCTTGATCAACATAATTCCACCTATGACCTGACCTATTTCAGAAGGAACTTCCTGGCCAGTCAAACTGCCATGGACCTGCTTGAACCTGCATTGTCGAAAGAGATCATACGCGGCGACGGATCGATCAGGACAATCGATCTCAAGATATGGAAATTCGCAGGGGCAGCAGCCGACGGAAGAACGCTTCGCCCGGGAGAGGACAGAACAAGTGGCAACTGGATTGTTTACAGGATGGCCGATCTGAAGCTTATGAAAGCTGAAGCCCTTTCACAGATTGGAAGGTATGGAGAAGCGCTGGCCATTGTGAATGATATCCGGACCAAAAGGTTGATGAATCCGCTGACTGCCGCTTTTACACCTTCTGCTTTTGAAGACCTGATCCTTGAAGAACGGGCACGTGAACTTGCCTTTGAAGGGAAAAGATGGTTTGATCTGCTGAGGATGGGTCGGCGCAATGATTACCAGAGAAAAGGCAAACTGATCGAGATCATCATCGATAAGGTACCCTCCACCCAGAAACTGCTGCTTGCCACGAAGCTTACCAATCCCTGGGGCTGGTACCTTCCCATTGAAGCTGATGAGCTGGAGAGGAACTATAACCTTGAACAAAACCCTTATTATGCAGGCTATGTTACGGAATAAAGCCATATGGTTATTACTCGGGATCCAGCTTTTCATCTCCTGCTCAAAGACGTCGGAGGATGTTGGGTTTTTCGATGAAAGCATCTTATCCATATCCACTTTTCTGGAGCAGAACAACGAGGACTTCTCCAGGTACTGGCAGGTGCTGCAAAGCACCGGGCTCTATCATACCCTGAATGCTTTCAATCCCCTTGGAGATGGTTATACACTGTTTTTACCCACTGATGAAGCATTTAACCGCTATATCGAGAAGAATGAAAAATATGGCACGTTTGAAGAGCTGATCAATGATACGGGCCACCTCTACCTGCTGAGCCGCTATCACCTGGTGAACAGGGCTTTCCCGACCAATGAATTTCCATATGGGGCATTGCCTGATTCCACCGCCACAGGAGACTATCTGACCATTGGAATTGTAACCTCCGGAGACTCCTCCCTCTATACCATCAACAATTCTGCTCCTGTATCGATCTATGATATTGAAACCACCAATGGATATATTCAGGTCATCGATGAGGTCCTTGAACCCCTCTCTTTTAACAGCTACCAATGGCTGGCAAATACCGATGGTTATTCGATCCTTGCCAGCGCATTTGAAGCAACGGGGCTGAAAGATACCATGGACATATTCAGGCTCTCCAATTCGGGCCAGCGCATAAAGAATGCATATACAGTTTTTGCTGAACATGATTCCATATACCACCGCAGCGGGATATCATCATTTGAAGACCTGGTGGACCGGGTCCATACCCCTGGTGATGCATTGAATGATCCCGAAGGCGGTTTGTACCAGTTTGCAGCATACCATATGCTTGAGGGAAGCTATTTTCTCGACGCATTCGAAGGAACAAGCAACTACAACAGCTATGCAGTCTATCCCGTCCTGATCCAGGCCGGTCTTGAGATCAGACTGAACGCCGGTGTGGATAGTTTCAGGCTTGAGATCTCGGGAAACGATACCACACTGATCAACTACATCGGTGTATATTTTACAGAGAGCAATATAAATACCAAGAACGGGCCCATACATCTGATCTCAGAGGTGATGGAACTTTACCAGCCGGCAAGGTCCACCCGGACTTTTCAATTTCTGGAAGACCCAAAGATCCTGGAATCATCCAAAACAACAGGAACCTATGAATTCGTTGATCCGGACCTTTTTGAACTGATCTGGTGGGGCGGAACAGAAAGGTTGATCTATATAAAGGGCTCCGGTAGCGATAATTCAGCCCATTCCAGAGACTATATAGAGCTGGAGGAGAAATTTGACTTCAGTTACATCATGCCCAAGATCATGCCGGGCAGGTACCAGGTGCAGATCAGGGCCGATGCTTTCGGGCAGGAAAATGCCACCATCCAGGTTCGGGTGGACGGAAAAAGAATGGGAGGGAACATTAACCTCACCAGTGGTGGTAACGGGAACAACCCCTTTAACATATTTAATATAGGAATCATTGAGTTTGCCAGCTATGATGAGCACCTCCTGGAAGTTAGTTCGCTCATCCCAGGTATTATGCGGCTGGACTATGTGAGATTTGTACCTGAGTAATCCAGTTGTGAAGAAGATATTGATATGAGAACTACACCCATTAAAACAGGCATCATATTGTGGATCTGTATGTTACTATTGATCTCATGCAATCCTCCCTGGCAGGATCACTATGGAAACCAGGAAGATCAAGTGGATATGGAACTATGGGATGCCATTAGCCAGGAACCACGATATTCTACTTTCGTCACAAAGATTGAGGAGGAAGGACTGGATACAATTTTTAAGGAAGGGCTGGTGCATACCCTCTTTGTCCCTACCAATGAGGCCTTTCAGGCACTCCCCGATACCGGGTACACCATAAAAACACTCCTTCAATATCATATTCTTCCAACCATTTTTATGGACAGGAGCGTCAGGACATGGAGAAAGTTACAGACAGCCTCGGGCAAGTACATGTTGATTGAGAACCTTGCAGGGGGATATTACGCCGATGGTATCCCGATGGAAACAGGGAGTCCGCTCTATCTGAATGGCAAGTTTTATGAAATACCCCGGGTGGCGGTTCCGAAACCCAGTTTATATGAACTCACCGCTGAGTACAGCCAGATCATCAAAGAGTATATCGATTCAAAAGACTCCATCTATCTCGATCGCAGCCTCAGCACCCCTATCGGTTTTGACGAACTGGGAAGGACCATATACGACTCTGTATTTGGGATTGTCAACCTGTTTGAAGAGGAATTCTTTCCCGTAAGCCAGGAATTCAGAGATGAGAATGCCACATTTATCCTTTTCTCTCAGGAACAGTATGAACTGGCCCTTGACGACATGGCCCAGAGGCTGGGAGGTGATATGACTGGTCATCAGGACATTCCTTTCACCTGGCAAAACAATGTACTTCTTCCGGAGGTCACAAGAAATGCCATGTTTGAGGGCATTCTCAACTACGATGATTTCCAGGTCGGTAAAATCAAAAGTATTACGGGCGACACGGTGATCGTTGAAGCAGAGAAGATTGATCCGGAATCAAGGATCCTGTGCAGCAACGGGGTGAGCTTTCTTTATGACGATTTCTCCATTCACGATTCGCTGTTCCGGGGAACAGAAAGCCGAGAGGGAGAATCCCTGATTGTTGAGATCGGTGCCGGGAAATATGCCTGGAAAGAGGGTGTTGTCGTTTCCGGAGCCATCGTCTCTCCAGATTGGCTTGATGCCGATGTAGCATCTGAAGGCGCCCTTGTCAATGTCAATCTCGGAAGAAACTTCGCGGGAGAATACAAGATGGAATTTTCCTTCAGGGATCTGTTCCCCATGAGATACAGGCTTGAATGGCGCGCCAACTCAAGACCCTCAGGGCTGTTTGCAGTATATGTGAATGACCAGCTGCTGGAATACTCCGACAAATTCGGGAATATCCATACTGAATTTGACACCAACGAGTTGAAGCAATCGATTATCTCAGTTACCGGCGAACGGTTTCTGTCGCAAGACGGTTTTAATATACGTGACTACTGGGTTGAGCACCTCACTTCTTACGGCGATGTAACGGTCCGGTTTGAATTCCTGGGATCGGGGGCCAATGCCACTGATGGTTTTAATATTGATTATATAAAACTCATTCCTGATTTCTAGATTAAATCAATGCATCATATGTCCAAGAATCTAAATATTTCCATTCTCATCACCCTGCTGATCACTGCTTTACCGGTGATTCCCGGTATGGCCCAGGATCTGGTTGAAATAGAGGGAATGGTACAGAATGAAAGAGGTGATGCACTTGGTGGCATCTCCATCAGTATAGAGGGAGAGTTGACCGATCCTGTTGTTACTGACAGCAGTGGTCTTTTCTCCATACCGGTACCCCCCGGACCACAATGGCTGATCATTTCACCGGCAGAACTATATAAAACCAAAAGGGTATACCTCACCGGAAGGGAGTACGTGAAGATCATGCTGTCTCCCATGGATCTTTCAACGGGAGAGGATGTCATTCTCAATGTCTTTACAGAAGAGCCTAAAAGAGATCTGCTATCCCCTGCACGGAGCATCGAACCCGGATTGCTATACAGGATAACGGGTCAGACCATTGACGAGTCATTTCAGGACCATATGGCAGGAGTCTTTAAAACCCATCTGTCGGGAATGCCGGCAGCTGGAGCTGTGAACTATATCCGCGGTATCAAATCCATGAACACCAACAACCAGCCCCTTATCGTAATCGATGGCATGCCCCTGGAATCTCCCGGTGTATTCAGTTCCCTGCTGGATGGTTACAGTTTTAACCCACTCACTTCACTCGATCCCAACGACATTACAAGCATCAGCGTCCTGAAGGATTATGCCATGAGCTCTGCATACGGCCTAAGGGGTGCCAACGGTGTGGTAATGATTGAAACACTCAAGCCAACCGAAGTCAGGACCATTATCGATTTCAGGGCAAGAACCGGGATTTCCACCACCCCGCAACCCATCCCACAGCTGGATGAACTTCAGTACAAAAGCCTGGCCAGTGAGGTCCTGTTTACTTCAGGAGCACCGGAAGAGGATCTTCCAGGCTTATATCCCGGACTGTTTGTAGGTTCTTCCGATCCCGATAATGTCCGGTACGGGAACAATACCAACTGGCAAAACGAAGTTTTCAGCAACAGTGTTCTCAGCGATTACTACCTGCGGATTATGGGGGGAGATCAGATTGCACGATATGGTCTCTCGGTCGGCGTACTGAGCCACAACGGAATTATCAACAATACCAATTACAACCGGTTCAATGTACGATTTGTCGGGACATTCACCCTGTTCAGATGGTTGCGGTTATACGTGAGTTCTAACCTATCCAGGTCCGATTCAGATCTGAAGGAATCTGCCAGGGCTGTGCAGACCAGTCCCATTTTGAGTGCATTGCATAAGTCTCCCATGTTATTCCCCTATGACTTTGATGCTGACGGTCTACAGCTTCAGACGTACGCAGATGTGGATGAACTGGGAGTGAGTAATCCATCAGTCACCATCGACGGCTTTCAGGCATCGAGCAAGAACTACAGATTCCTGACCTCGGTACGGCTGGAGGGGGATCTGACCGACAACCTGAAATGGAACTCGCTGTTTGGTATCAATGTGAATGCAACCGATGAAAGTATTTTTATGCCCAATCATGGAATGGAACTTTACTATAATGAAGAGGCATTCAATGTGGCTAAATCACTGAAAAACTATCTTCTGGCCATTTACAATGACAACAACATCACCTACAACAAAGAGATCGGCAGGCAACACAGGGTTCTGGGTACCATAGGACTCAGGATCAATACAAATACCCTCGAGGAGGACTGGGGAATTACCAAGAATTCCAATGAAAATGATGAATACCGGAGTCTTCAGAGTGGTACCACATACCTGCGGGAACTTGGAGGCGAGGCCTTAAGATGGAACAGGCTTGGAGCCTATGCCCGTGCTAAATATATCTTCAGGGACAGGTACATGCTTCATACCGGGGTGGTTTCAGAAACCTCCACGCGCATTGGTGTGAATGCATACATGCAATCCGAATCCGGTGATCTGATGATGATCGGTGATGTTCCGTTCGCTCAATTCTACTCTGCCGGAGTGGCCTGGCGAATTTCAAACGAGATGTTCCTGAAAAATTATGCCTGGCTGGAGGATCTCAAGCTCAGGCTCACCTGGGGCAGTGCGGGCAATGATGATATTGGCAATGAAAATGCCCTGCGATATTACCGGATCAAACACTACCGTGAATCTTCAGGCATGATACCGGGCAACCTGTCTGACAGGTCGCTTAGAAATGAAACCGGAACTCAGCTAAATCCCGGAATTGATCTGGCGCTATATGCAAACAGGATCTCTGTTTCAGTTGACTATTTTTCAGGAAAAACTGAGAATCTACTCGTATACGAGCCGCAACTCTACTATGCAGGTTTCGAAACTGTGGCCAACAACAACGGTACATTAAGTAACAAAGGCTGGGAAGTTTCGCTGTTTTCCCGGATCATCTCCATGGGCAAGTTTAACTGGGACCTGGGACTGAATCTGTCGAAATTCGAAAATGAGGTCCTGGAGATCAGGAATGATGAGGTGGTTACAGATTTTCAGGGTGGCTCATTTATTTCCAGAAAGGGTGAATCGGTACTTAATTTCTACGGGTACCAGTTTGAAGGTGTCTTTACCAGCCAGCAGGAAGCTGAAGATGCAGCCCTGAGAAATGAAAGGGGGATCGAATTCGGAGCGGGAGACGCACGATTTGCAGACCTCTCAGGACCGGATGATGAGCCGGATGGTATCATTGATCAATACGACAAGATGATCATCGGATCACCCATACCGGACCTCTACGGATCGGCATATACCTCCTTCACCTATGGGATCTTTAGCCTCCGGGGCAGTATTCAATTCGTTACTGGTAACGAAGTGTTCAACTACCTGAGGGCACAGAATGAGCAGATGTCTGACCTTTCAAACCAGAGTTCAAATGTATTGAAGAGGTGGCAGTATGACGGGCACCAAACGGATATACCCCGTGCCTCATGGGGGGATCCTACTGGAAATGCTGCTTTTTCTTCCAGGTGGATCGAGGATGGAAGTTATATGAGATTGAAATACCTGACACTGGCCTGTCGCATTCCAAGAAAATTCCTGGTATTCAGGGATGCGGAATTCTTTGCTACGGGAGTTAATTTAATCACGCTCACCAATTACCTGGGACCCGACCCCGAATTTGCGGTTTCCTATCATACCATGGAGCAGGGAATAGACTACGGACTGATGCCCTTAACAAGGAAGTTTATGATTGGAGTCAAATTAGGATTGTAAAAACAGATTTCATGAAGATAGCCATACCTCTCCTTCTATTTGCCTTACTTGTATTGAGTTCCTGTGAGGAATTCTTTCATCCAGACCAGGGACTCATTGTGGACGAGAACGCGTACTTTAATGATTGGAATGAATACAGGGCCGCCGAATTGGGCCTCTATGCGCTGCAACAGGAGCTGGTGACTCAGCTTGTGGTTCTTGGTGAGGTTCGTGGAGACCTGGTGAATGTAACAGAAAATGCAGACCGGGACCTGATCGAAGTGAACCGCCATCAGATCACACCAGGCAACAAATACGCTTCCCCCCTCCAATTCTATAAATTGATCGGAGCCTGCAACCGCCTGGCGTTAAGGCTGGAGCAGGAACATCCCGAGGTACTGAAGGATACCACACCCAACATTTATGACCGCCTCTACGGTGAAGTGCTTTGTATGCGGGCATGGACCTATTTCTCCGCTGCCAGGATCTTCAAAGAGGTACCCTATGTATGGCCTTACCTCTCTTCAGTTGATGAGATCACTGAATATGTCTCCCAGAGCAAAACTGTGATCAATCCAGTAACCATCGTCTATGGTCAGGATGGCTACACCAATGATACGATTTACGGCGATACAGTGTTGCTGGACAGAATATACCTGGACCTGCCGGCCATTGTCGATACATTTACCACCCAATTGAAAGAGCGGGTAAAACTGGTGGGTGTGATCCATAACCTGATCAACGAGGATCCTTCCTGGGACGTAACCATCTGGAACTACTATGCCATGCAGGCTCTTTTGGGGCACATGTACCTGGAGGTGGGTAATTATGGAATGGCCGTGCAACATTTTGATCAGATCCTGCGCTTTCAACGCTACAACGAACTGGTCGGGTCTAATGTACGCTACGGTCTGGATAACAAGTTCAGGGACTTCAGCTGGAGAAATATCTTTACGGGGATAGATCCCGATGAACACATTATGACACTCTGGTACAATAAGAGCTACCAGCAACAAAACCACCTGCAGTTTCTTTTCTCTACCCAGTCTCCTAACCAGTATATGCTGAAACCCACACGCAAAGCCGTTCACAAGTGGGAACATATCTGGAGAGATTATGCCCGGGAGGAATCTGATATTTATGATCTGACCTACCTTGATCCGGAAAATCCCGGTGTTCCCGGTGACCTCTACAGGGGGTACAACGTTTCATATGCATATCAGAAGGATGGAGTGAACATGGAGTTATCGGAAATGAGGAGAATGCTTGAGCTGAAGCGCGTGAGAAATGAGTCTGCGGTCAGGGAAATGATGAAAGGGGTTGATACGGTTATCTATAAGTATACCATTGGAAAGAACAGCTTTGACCAGGATGCCAATTTCCCCATTTATAGAGCGGCGAACATCCACCTGTACTATGCTGAAATATATGCACGCTGGAGGTTCCCGGATGCAAGCGGGATTGTAAAACCAGATGTTTTTGAATCCCTGGCAGTTTTAAATGATGGAACGTACGATTTCGACAACCGGCAGTTAGGCGTACGCGGCCGGGTGGGTTTTGGAACCGGTATTGAGGCCATTTCACTGACAGATCCCATTTACCTGCATCACCCGGAAACCAATCAGGTTACAGGATATCTGGATTATACGGGCAACCTCTTTGCCAAACAGATCTATGTGGAGGACCAGGTCATGGATGAAAGGATTCGTGAGCTGGCCTTTGAAGGTGAAAGGTTCTATGATCTGATGCGCATCGCCAAACGAAGGGGAGATCCTGCCTATCTTGCAGACAGGGTAGCTGCAAAATTTGATTACCCGGAGAGAACTCAGATCAGGCAACACCTGATGAATGAAGAGAACTGGTATCTGAAACTCGAGTAATCTTCCATGAAGAAAGTATATATCAGCCTTCTCACTGCAGGTTTGCTGACCATTTCTACGGCAAATGGTGAGATTTTTCCCAATCAAAGACCCGAAAAACCCAATATTATCCCGCTTCTTACAGATGATCAGGTATGGAGGTGACAAGGGGGTGTTCAGGCCACTGCCCGACAATTGGCCCAACAACTGAAAAACTGTCAGATGAGTTTAGCAACCAATGGGATCCGGACCCTCTGCTGACAATAAACAATAAAACGAGTGAGACATATGAAAAAACTGGCAATAATACCACTGGTCTTTCTGACTATCCTTCCCTTACAAGCACAGGAAGAGGAGATTTTAAACCTGAATAAACCTGAGCGGGAAGAGTGGTTTGCAAGCCTGGGTTACGGGATGTTTATCCACTGGAGCTTCGATGTGAGGCTGGGAATGGTGATCAGTCATAGCATGGTGGGAGCGTCGGACGATTATCTGGATCGCTATGTGAATGATCTTCCAGGGCTTTTTAATCCTGAAGATTTCGATGCTGCCAGGTGGGCGCGGGAGGCAAAATTGGCAGGGATGAAATACATGGTCTTCACCACCAAACATCACAATGGGTTCTGCATGTATGATACAAAGACTACTGATTTCAGCATTATGCATACGCCTTACGGAAAGGACGTGACCCGGCAGATCGTTGATGCCTGCCGGGATGAGGGCCTCGCTGTGGGATTCTATTACTCCCCGGATGATTTCTACTTTCTCTACAGGCAGGGTACGATGATATCACGCACACGTCCGGAAGCTCTGGCGGAAAATAATAAGGAGCTCAATGATGGTATACCCGGGCATTATCGAAAAAGCGAACTCCCAATTCCATGGAACGTTCGATCATTCTTTCTGCTTCCAGGTCTTTTTCAGTAAAACCCAGATGGTATCCCCCCAGACAAAATGCGCTTACTTTTGTCCCATCCCGGGTTAATTGGCGCTGAGGAAGGATATTACTCCACTTATCTGACTCCGGGGTGGCTGATACCCATTTAGCCACCATTGCAAAAGCGGTAAAAGTAGCTGTCTTTTTAATGAACTCGCGACGGTTTTCCATAGTGATAGGTTTTTTAGTTTATTCACCTGCCGGTAAGTGCCCAGCTCACTGCATCCATGGTAATGAGCTGAACCTGCCCCGCATCATCCACCAGGTAATGGATGGGCACGATGCCATGCCCGGTCTGGACATAACTGTCCATCTTCACTTCACCCCCCTGAACCGGCACATCGATCTTACCCTCATAACGCAGGGTCTGCTTGGGGCGAAGGGCCACATCATCGAGCATATCAAACACCAGTGGAGCTTCCTTGATGCTGCCCGAAGCCAGCACTGGCAGAAGTGCCCAGCGGTGGATCACAGGATTGGAAGCGGGGTTTTGCCGCGTCCAGGACCCTGCTTTGGCGCTGATGACTTTGCCATCCCACATTCCATTTTCTGTAAATCTGAAATTCTCTTTACCCTGGATCCAGGACTCCATTTCCCATTGATCCATGGCATTGTTCTTGCCGGATAATTGCATGCTGGTCTTAACCACGCTGCCACCCGGGCTGACTGCCTGGCTTCCATTGCTGCGAATTTCCACAACGCTGCACTGGCTTTTCCCGAAGCTAAGTTCCGCAGAACCAGCGGTTATGTTCTTCGATTGCTCTTTAGCGCCTATCAAAATCTGGAGGGTGTACCGGGCGGTGAAATCACCCTGCATGGGGCCTCCGGCAACCGGGGAGAACTCGGGCAGATATCCTGTAATGGGTGAAATGGCACAGGGTTCAGTGAAGGAATTGGGGACAAAACTATAAGCCGTCTTCTTCTTCACTGTTTTGCTTTTCCCTGCCTTTGGAGCCGTGTTGTTTAACAGGGCCTCCTCCTCCATATTCTTCTCAAAATTCCCGTAATATTCCAGGTAAGCCAAATGTCCCCGGCTCTTCTCCTGAGGTTCATATACCTCCACCTTATCCAGGTATTCTCCAAGGAGCACCCTGTGCCTTGCCCTTACTTCTTTGCCCACATCGCTGGTGGCCAGATTGTTTGTTTCCAGCGGATCTGCTATCATGTCGAAGACTTTGGTCCCCTGGTTGCTAGCATAAAAAATGGTCTTGTACTGCCGGTCGCGGACAGCCACCTGGTTGCCATGGAAGGACTCGCCCACCACATGTTCGCGCCAGTTTACCTTTTTTGATCCCTCCACCAGGGGCCGAAGGCTTCTGGCTACGGTCATTCCAGGCATCATGGGTACCCGGGCATAATCGCAGATCGTTGCGGCTATATCCACCCCGATGGAAAGATGCTCCTCATCCTGCACGCCCGTTTTCCCCTTGCGGGGATCTATGACAATGGTGGGTACCCGCCAGGCTTCATCTTCCAAATATCCCTTGCTTACGTTGCCATGAAAACCCACCCCGTCGCCATGATCTGCAGCGAAGATAACGATGGTGTTGTCGGCAAAACGTGAATTTTTCAATGCATCAAAAAGGCTTCCAATCTCCGCATCCACCATCTCTACCCAGCGGTAGTAGCTGTAGATGTACCAGCGCCAGTCAAGTTCTGTCCAGTCGGTAATAAACTTTCCGGCCTTCTTCGCTGGGATCCAGCTCTCCGGCAGAGGGGGCAACTGGTCTTCCATCTTCCCTGCAAAGGGAAACTTCCCCTGGCCGCCTGCAGCACCGGCTGTGTAGCAGCAGTCATGCGGGTTCATAAATCCGGCATTCAAAAAAAAGGGCTTATCCCCTTTGTAATTCTCCAGGAATCCCATACAGGCCCGGGCAACAGCCCCATCCATGTATTCCCCCTTTCCCAGCGGTTTTCCATAAAGCAGATCAAAACTTGTGGCCACATCCCGGCCGGGGATGTGCCACTTACCAGCATAGGCGGCTTTATAGTTGCCCTGCTCCGTGAGCCACTGGCCCAGGTCAGGGATGTCCTCACGGCAATTCTGCCCATTGGTGGCCACACCTGTTTCGCAGGACATGCGACCGGTATACCAGCTTGCCCGGGCCGGGCAGCATTGCGGCATGGCCGTATAGGCGGCACGAAAGGAATAGCCCTCTTCAGCCAGCTTGTCCATGGCCGGGGTGCGGACATCAGCATTTCCAAAGGCCGACATGGCCTGCCAGTGCATCTGGTCCACATGGATAAACAGGATGTTGGGCTGTTCCTCCTTCACTGTCAGATCAGTACATGATACAAAGGCATGAATCAGTAGCAGCACAACAATCAAATTCGGTTTTAAGGGAAAGATCCTGGTAAGCTTCATCTCTTCAAAATTTCAAAAAAAGTGGTTTGTACCGGGTTAGCTTAGCATTGCTGCAAAAGCATATCCGTAGTCAAGATAGCCCAGTTTCCCAGTATCAACTTACCAAAATCATCCAGATCCTTGACAGGATCATTCGCCTGGCTTGCTTAGTTCAATTGCAGTGTTATCTCACTTCTATTTTCTGAACCACGCTCCTTTCTCCCGTATTGACAAGCAATAGGTAGAGCCCTTTTGGCATATCGGATACATCGAGCATGAACTCACTGCTTCCAACAGCATCCGTACTACTCATCATAGAACCTGAAATGGAGTAAAGCTTTACGGACTGCATGGGAGAATCACTCCGGATGTGCAGCTTTCCTCCCACCGGATTCGGGTAGGCCAGAAGCTTCGAATTTGCCTGGTGATCCACCCTGCTGGGATCTTCCGTCACTTGTACGGTCTGCACAGCGGTGCTTCCATTCCCATGGATATCGCTTACTGTCCAGGTTACCACTGTGGTTCCATGAGGATACAAAGCGGGAGCGTCATTGGAGACAGACTGGATGCCGCAATTATCGCTATAAACAAGCTTTCCAAGTACCCCGGCAGAGTCTGCGCCAGCAATGCCTGGTTCCACGCTTATGTTGACCAGCGAGGGTGGAGGCGTGATAAGGGGTGGCTCATGGTCGGAAACATTCACGCTCTGTACAGCAGTACTTACATGCCCGGCCACATCTGAAACCCGCCAGGTGACCAGGGTCTCCCCGACGGGGAACACCGCAGGGGCATCGTTCTTGATGGACAGGACTCCGAAGTTGTCACTGCACTCAGGGTTTTCAAGCACTGCTCCGGATCCGGCACCGCAAATTCCTGCATCGGAGGAGGCAGTGAGCGGTGAAGGGCTGATGATCACAGGAGCCTCCTTATCGTAGATGGTTTTCAGGATGCTGGTGAAGGAATAGGGATCGCTATCCCCATAGATGGTCGTGGGATAGGCGATCCAGCTTTGAAACACATCGATGCCCGTTTTTAATCCATATTGCTCCTTTGCTTTCTTATAAAACTGAACGGCCGAATGAAAAAACTCCTCATTGGAGGAGATGGATCCATGGGGGTTGTACAACTTGGCAAGTTTGATGCCCAGGGAATCCAAATAATTGGACAAGGCCATTAATTTCTTGTAATTAAAGTCATCAAATCCAAAAAACATGTCCTGATAGGCAAGTTCGGCATTGAAATAATCCAGGCGCAGGCCCTGGCTGCGCATCTGGACATTGAGCTGAAACAAATAATCCTCCAGGCCTTTTTGAGAGGATCCCACCGGGTTTTTCTTTCCCTTCCATGCTCCAAAGTGATTTCCTCTCAGGTTCTCAATCGCCCCCAGCTTCGTTTCCGGATAAAACTGGTGGATGTAGGCAAAATAATCGGCCTGTTCCTTGGCCACCTCACTGATGGTAAAGTTTAAGGGATTGCTGACCGATTCAGGCGGCGCATGGGCACCCCAGACCGTAAACAGAATTGAATTATCAGTCTCAATGTAATCAACCCTTCCCCCTGCACTGTGAATGGGGTAAAAAAAGTGCTGGATATCCCGTGCAGCACAGACTTCTCCAGCCTGGGCCTTATTATCCGTGCTCCGTTGCCGCACACCCCCCAGTTCAATGGCGATCATCTTGTCATAGGTATTCTGAAAATCAACCAGCTTTTGTATGGTAGCCTGACTCAACACATGAACCTGGCTATAGAGTTTAATGATGTCTATTTCATTTCTCAGGCTTGAATCCTGAACCAGGAAATCAATGAATCCACTTACATTCCCATCCACATTCTTTACCATATCCTTCACGCCGTCCTTATAGGGCCAATTGGGGCAAACTGCCACCAGGGGCTCTTCTTCAGTGAGTTCATTGTCGAAATCAATGGCTTCGATCTGACTGGCGGGCACTTTCGCTGTTTTTATCCTATCTTCCTGGGCGACAATATAGATGGATTCCCACCCTTGGTCCTCTAAAACCACATGGGTCTCATTGATGCCCACCGAATCCAGTACATTTGAGGCTTCATCCAGGACCAGGTAGGAATCTTCCACATGAGTCACATCGGTCCAGAATAAATGAACATTTCCATCCAACTTATAAAAGAATACATTCCTTGGCGGCAGGAGATCAAAGACAGAGAAGTCGTAGGTAATTGCTGATGTTTGATATACTACTTCATTGTAAGTAAAACGGTATATATATCCGGAGGCCGGATTTAAATTAAAACCATCCACATAGCCTTCATCATTCAGATTGATATCTGCAATTTTCTCATATACTGCTCCAGCTACATTTTCTTTCCTTTCAAGGGATGTGCTCACATCCTCTCCTTTATAGAACCAATCCAGGCCAATCTTCTGGTCGTTTCTTTGTTTTGCCCTTAACTCACCAAGCTGGGCCTGCATGGGCTGGGCCAGGAGCAAGGCAAGTAATACAAGTAAGAATCCCAAAAATACACCCTGCTTTTCCATCTTCACTGATCTTTTCGATGCTACTAATTGCTTGATCTAAATACGATTTTTCCAATCTCTCCCGTGGAAGATCCTGCTTTTGCATCCTCACTAACGAAGAGCTCAAAGGGAACTTTACCGGGCGGGAGTTTGACCGGAGCGAATTCAATCATTCCTGCTTCCCTGCCCAGGACTTTAATGGTTTCACCCTTCACCTTCAGCTCAATGGGCCCGCACTGATCCAGGTTCTTGCCCTGTAAAAAGACCGAAACGCTGAGTGCTTCCTGAACCTCAAGCTCATAGCCGGCCAGATCTCCGGGTGAGCGGAATCCGATCAGGCCAGCGCCGAAGTCCACGCTCTTCATCTTTCCCTTGAATTGAAGCGCATGGGTGGCCGGAAGCCACCAGCTTTTCCTGGAATTGCCGGCATTATTGATATGCAGCTGCCGCATGGGGAAGGTCCGGTTCCGAATGGCAATTTCGTCCCAATGTGCCCGGCACCGTTTGGCCATTTCATCCCTTTTCCGGGGCATGGCTTCACTGAGGTCATTTTGTTCCTGGGGATCTTTGAGGATATCATAGAGCCGGAGCTTACCTTCCGGCAGGTGGTGGAATTTGTATTTCCCGCTCTGCAGAATAGTATGTAACTGACTGTAATCCAGTTTGGTCGCATCAGGGATAATGCCGTTAAATCCTACGGGTGTACCCGGACCGCCACTGGCCAGGCGAAAAATCTCATGCTCATCGGTGAAATGCTGATCCTCCAGGGAAGCGCGAAAGCTCCGGCCCGCGAAAGGCAGGTGCTCCGGCCAACCGGCCTCTGAAATCTGCGCCAGATCCAGAATTGTGGGCAGAACATCCTCCACTCCAAGGGATTGATCACGAACACCCGGGGCTATTTCTCCTGACCAACGAAGCAACAGCGGACTGCGGATTCCGTTATCCCACACCTCCCCTTTTCGTCCTACCAGATTGTCTGGGTTGCGGAGGAACCAGTCATCGGTATGGATTCTCTTGTTTACCGCGTTCTCCCAGACAAGGACTTCCACGTCCTCCACTGCATCCACAGGCCCATTGTCGCTCATGAAGAGCACAATGGTATTCTCAGCCTGACCCTCATCATCCAGGGCCTTGAGCAGGCGACCGATCTGCACGTCCATCTGATTGATGGAGCCATAACACTGGGCCAGGTCTTCCGTATACCCCTTTTCCCGGTAAGGATTGGCATAGCTGTCCGGACAATGCCAGGGAAGGTGGGGAATAATGTAAGCCATGAGCATCAACCAGGGTTGATCCCCTGCCTCCTGGATTTTCTTAATCGCATCATCGGTAATCAATTCACACTTCCAGCCACCGGGCAGTTTATGCTGGTATGCCTTTGTAGCACCAGTTCCGGAAAACCAGTAATCAAAACCCCGGTCGCCGGGATTCATTTCCATCATATTCAATCCGCCATCCATCTTCCCAAAGGCCCAGGTATGGTAACCTGCCGGGCTAAAGAATTTTGGCATCATGACCTCGTCACGGCGCACCCTGCCCCGTGAACCCACCCCCCAGACTCCGGCGTCGAGATGATTGCGACCCGTAAACAATGAAGAACGTGTGGGTGTGCAGGCAGGCCCCACAAGATAATGGGGATAAAAGGCGGACTCATTGGCAAGTTGATCAAGATTCGGTGTTTTGACGATCTTGTTCCCGGTAAAGCCAAAATCCCCGTAGCCCTGGTCATCAGAAATAATGATCAGGACGTTGGGTTGTTTTTCTTCCGGCTTGTTCGCTGAAGCTTCAGTGTGCATGGTGAAGGCCGTGCAGATGATCAGCAGTGCAGTCCCAATCAGTTTTTTCATTCCAAGCAAATTCTTCATTTCAATCAACTTCTTCATTTCGCAGATTCAAGCATTATTCTTGTGTAATTACATAGTCCATTTCCATGCGGCCGTCGCTCATTACCCATCCATAGCCGGTTGGAATGTTCGGACCTGACTTTATTTTAGGGATTTCCCCATGTGGCTGGTGGGTGGTCTTCCATTGCTGGTATTGCTGGTCCATCCCATCCACAAGCTCCGGGAACTGAGCGGCCACATTAACTTCTTCTTTCGGATCTTTATGCAGGTCAAAAAGCTGCCAGGGATCCTCTTCATGCCAGCGGTACAGGCGCCATTGCTTCCAGCGTACCGCTGAGAGATGGCGATGGGAGGGATCATTGGGCTCATTGTTCAGCCAGAAAATGTATTCATGCGGGTCGCCCTGCTTTTTGCCGCTCATATAGGGAAAAAGGTCCACCCCCTGGAGATGGTCCGGGGCAGAAATACCCGTTGCTGAAGTGATGGTAGGGAAGAAATCCAGGGTGCAGGACAGGCCCTTAAAGCGCTCACCCTGTGGGACCTTACCTGGCCAGGACATGATGGTGGGACTCAGGGTCCATCCGATCTGCTGTGTCCCGGCCCCCTTGCCTCCCGTGTAGGGTGAGGCTGTTCCTCCTTCGGCCAGGTTGGGCCCGTTGTCGCTGGAGAAGATGATCAGGGTATTCTCGCGCAATTTATGCTCATCCAGGTAGGCCAGCAACTTACCCACCTGATCGTCCATGGAGACAATGCAGCCCCCCAGGTCCCGTCGTTTTTCAGAGGCCGTGGTACGGGCCGCCAGACGCTCCGGTACATTATGGCTGGGGGAATGTACGGCCAGGGGCGACCAATACAGGAAAAAGGGCTTCTCCTTATTCCGATCCACAAATTCGATCATCTGGTCCCCATTGGCTTCAGTCAGCCAGGCGGTGTCTCCCTCGGGCGTTTTATACTGGAACCTGGTGAATGAAGGAAGGAGCTCCGCCACCTCCATGAAGCCCCGGGATGAGGGTCCCTGGATCTTACTCCCCAGGTCCCATTTGCCAATTTGCCCGGTGACGTAACCCCCGTCACGCAGCACTTCGGCAAGTGTGGGTTTATCGTCTGGAATGGGCAGTCCCCTGGACATGCCATATTTACCAAAGGATTGACCGTACATTCCCATCATCAGGCTGCTGCGGCTGGGGCAACACGGGGGATTGGTGACATAGAGCTGGGAAAAAGTCACACCTTCTTCTGCCAGCCTGTCGATATTTGGCGTGGGAATATCGGTGCAGCCAAAGGGACCCGTATCCCCATATCCCAGGTCATCAATAAACAAAAGGATGATGTTGGGACGGTCGGTTTCAGCCTGGGAACACCCAAGGGAGGTCAGGGCCAGTATGGCCAGTACAATGAGTACGGAATGTTTCATTCTTATCAGGATTAAAATTATACGTTGGTTGGTTGATTTGAAACAAGCAGCTTACGAACAGCCACATAGGAATCCGTTTCTATCCGGACCAGATAGGCGCCATCGTTCATGCCGGCCGTGCTACCCGAATATTCCAGTACTTCCTGGCTATTCCCGTTCATCTGATCTGTGGAAAGCAACCTGCCCTTTGCATCCAGAATCTGGATTCTGACCGCTCCGGGACCCTCCGACTGGAAGCGCAGGGTAAAGGCTTCACCGGCCGGATTGGGAAAAAGCTCCACAGGATGGGGCATGGGAATAGGCTCAAGGCCCAGGGTGGATTCCATGTATTCCATCACCTCGTGCTGCCGGGCCTGGTTTTCTTTCACCCAGCCGGTCAGCTTATTGTGCAGCTCCATTTGTTGCTCATGGTAGTCCGGGTTCCCGGCAAGGTTATGCTTCTCCAGGGGGTCCGCTTCCAGGTCGTACATGTGCGGATCCAGGCCTTCGCGGTAGTTCCACCAGTATTTCCATTTCCCGGTCCTTATCATATATTGCGTATTGGGATTATCCGGTGTAGGATAGTCCCGCATCCCGATCACATGGTTCCGCCAGTCCACAGCACCCCCTTCAATAAGCGGGCGTATGCTGCTGCCGTCAATGCCTTCCGGGATAAGCTCCGAATAGCCGGCATAATCCAGTATTGTGGGCATGATATCCATGGGGGTAACCAGCTCGTCCACTACGATCCCACCAGGGATTTTCCCTTCGAAACTGACGATCATGGGAACGCGGACCAGGGGTTCAAAAAAGGCGGTAAGGTTCTTGCCCACAGCCGCATGGGAACCAGCCATATCCCCATGGTCGGCCGTAAAAACAATCAGGGTGCGCTCCCTCAGGCCCAGCTCATCCAGGTGGTCCAGCACCTCCCCGACCATATCATCGATCATGGTGACCTGGGCATAGTAGGTACGCAGGAATTCCCTTCTCCCCTTCTCCCCGATTTCTCTTCCTCCTGCCACACTGGCCACCGGGGCGAGCGCATCGCTGAATACCACCTCCTGGTTGTCGGGCAGATGCAGGTTGTCGGGCATATGCAGGCTGTCGGGATCGTACATCCCGTAGTAGGGTTCCGGAGCATTCCAGGGCTCGTGAGGGGGATGGTAGCTCAGGGTGAACATCCAGGGTTGGTCCCTGTAGAGGTTCATGGCTTCCATCAGCTCCTGACCAAAGGCAAATTCACGGGTGTACATAGCCGGTACAGGTGACAAACCAATATCCGAAACATAGCTGGATGAAGCCTGGGTGATGACCGGGATGCGGATCACGTTCTTTTTGCTGTCCCAGCTGCTCCAGCTGGGAAAACCCCGGTTGTAGGCGGCCTCGTTCAGCTCGGCCAGCTTAGCATCCCGTTTGGCGGAAATTTGAAAGGGCCAGGACTCATAACAGGCAAAATCCGTATTGCAGTGCCAGGGTTCGGTGAGGTAGTCTTTGGGCCGTGTGTTGTTATTGCATACATGGAGTTTCCCCCAATGAAGTGCATGATATCCCTGATCATAAAGGATCTCCTCAGTGATGGGGAAAACCCCCTCGTCCAGTCCCGGAAGGCCCGCGTTCATATCCACGTTGTTCCAGATCCCGTGCCTGTTCGTGGACAATCCGGTAAAGACCGATGCCCTAGTAGGGGAACAATAGGGTGTGGGTGTAATGCAATGGGTAAAAAAGGCCCCTTCCTGTGCCAGGCGATCCAGGTTGGGGGTGCTGATCTGTTTATTTCCAGAAGCACCCAGGGCCGAGAAGGTATGCTGATCGGTCATGATCAGTAGTACATTCGTGTAGTCATCAGGATAGTTGACCGGATAATACACAGGAATATTCCTTTTCCTGATCTGCGTATTGACCCTTTCCATATAATCCCTGCCCTTGGAATGGGTGATTTCTTTTAAAGGCAATCGTTCATCTTCCTTCTCATTCATCACCATTCTCAAATCCCTGAGCAAAGGCTGGTATTCCACATCATAGGCCAGGTTGTGCTGCTCATTGGGATCCACCTCCAGATCAAAAAGTTGCTCCACGCCCATGGAGTGTGTTTTATAGGAGGGCGGAACACCCAGAACGGTTTCTTCCTCAATATACTCCCTGATATACTTGTACCTCTGTCCCCGAAGTGCATGCATGTAAACCATGGATTCGGCAAATACATATTCCCTCCAGTCTTCCACCGGATCTCCGTCAGTCTGACCGGCCTCCACCAGCTGACGCAAACTTCTTCCATGGGGTATTTCAGAGCCTTCTATCCCGGCATAATCACAAACCGTCCGTGCAAAATCGATGCCCGATACCAGGTGCTTGTCATCCATTGCATTTTTGGGAACATCCAGGATATCACCCAGAGAGGAAATAATTAAAGGTACTTTCAGCGACTCCTCGTAAGGGACTCCTTTCCCTAAATACTGGTGTCTGCCCATGCCTTCACCATGATCGGAGGTAAATATCACCAGGGTATTGTCCCGCCAGGGGGAGCGTTCGAGTTCCTGGAGCAGCAGGTCAATTTCCAGGTCAACCATCTCAATAAAACGCAGGTAGTTATCCATGTGCAATTGCCACATATCCAGGTCAAAGGGCGTTTTGCCACCTCTTTTATTTAACCTTAATACAGCAGGCTCACGACTGTCGTAACCATGGGCCGCGGCATAAGCTTCAGGATCTTCAGGCTCAAATTCACCAGATTCCATAAGCCATGCACGGGCAGACTCATCTTCCTTATCTATTCTTGATTTATCAATGAGGGGGGTAATGCAAATATCATGGGGGTTCAGGTAACCTACTGAAAGGAAAAAGGGCTCTGGATCTTCATAGGACCTTAAAAATGACCTGGCACTGGCAGTCACCTCCTGGTCGGTAATCTCTCCCCACCAGCTGCCTCCATGCAATACGGTAAACAGGTCCCTGACATCCTTCCCGGTCACATGCCACTTCCCCGTATAGAATGTTTGATATCCCCCATCCTGCAGTATTGTAGACAGATCGGGAGCATCGGCATGGGCAGGAGTACTGTTCACCACCACCCCGTTTTCCGATGGCCACATGCCCGTCCACCAGCTTGAACGCGCCGGACAACAAACAGGATCGGTGGAAAAGGATTGCTTAAAAGAAATGCCGTTCGATGCCAGTTTATCGATGCCAGGTGTATGGATGTCTTCGGCCCCCGATGCTGCAAGCAGGTCCAGGTGACTTAGCTGGTCCACATGGATGAAAATGATATTCGGAGTGTCTCCCGGAGGGATGATCCCTGAAACTGGTTTCCCAAAAGCTATAGACAGCAATGCGAAAATAAACACACCAAAACATTTTTTCCCTTTCATCTCAATTCGTTTTTTTCAAGGACATCACTTCCATGGTCCAGCGCATAAAGGACCATGGAATTCTCTTTCCAGGCAGACCTTTCCAGCTCCTGAAGCAGAAGATCAATTTCCATGTCAATCCTTTCCAGGTGACAGGATTCCCCTGGGCTCAGATAAGCTACGGATAGAAAGAATGGATCCCTTTCCTCATAGTTCCGCAGGAAGGACCTTGCACCCGTGGTGACGTCCTGGTCACCCAGCTCGCCGCACCATCCTCCCTCGTGCAGAACTGTAAAGAGATTCCTGTCAGCCTTTGCGGGAAGTTCCCGGTGGCCCACGTGAAAATACCGGTAGCGGGAGTCCCGGGTTAATTCAGACAGATCGGGTATCCCCCTCGGAGAGGAAAGCGATTCATCAAGGCTGGTGCCGGTTTCCATGAGCCTGCCGATCGCAGGTAAGTTCAGATTTCCGCCTGTGTGCACAGGCCTCGGCTTGGATTGACCTGAAGTTGCTAGTTTAATCAGGAGAATGTTGGCCGGCGTAATTCGCCGGGAACTCCCCAACATGGATAAGGGGGTATGCAGCAACAGGATAGCTGCCCCTCCGGACAAAATAAACTCCCGCCTTTTCATAGCTTCATGTTTTCAATGATTGTCTTAAGTCTTGGCTCTGGATTATACACCAGGGCATACAGCGAATATTTCGCAATCAGCAGCCGGCCTTGCTCATCACACCAATAATAAGAGGGAGTAATGCCATATCCCCTCTGAATAAATCCTTTCATGGCCACCTCTTGCATTCCAAAACGGGCCATGAAATCCTCCATATACCTGATATTGTGCCGGTAGGAATACCTTTCAAGCTGTTGGAAAAAGGTAAAATCATGATCCGCATCCACGCCCAGTGTATGGCAGCCTGCCAGAACGGACCAATCAGTGATCAGGGGAAGGAGCGGATCAACTTCCTTGTAGGTGTACCATTCCCCTCTGGCATCCATCTTTTCTATCCCCTTCCCGGTGTACCTGCCTGTTTCTTCAAAATGCTGAAAGGGAGCAGCCTTGTCATCCTTGATATTGTGAAGGGTTTTTTCGATCTTCCATTCAAAGCCTTCAGAAAGCGGGAAGAGGGTCTCTTCCCTGCACTTCAGCAGGGTGGTGGTCTGCTGCCGTTCCGTATTGAAGTTCTGGTTCAGCTGCCTGATGGTATCCACCTGGATTTCCACGGCTCCGTCCTTCCGGATGACCTCAAGGATCAGATACCCGTAATAGACTTTGTTATCTGTGGTGAAATCCTGATTACCCGTATATACCAGGTCGTAGGAATTCCGAAAGCTGTTCTCCGGTATAAATGCTTCAACGGGTAAAGTGCTTTGCTCCGCTGAGAATCCTTCGGGAAACACCTTTTCAACCATGGTTCTTGTGCTGCCGAATGACCAGTGTAGACTGTCCGCTTCTGAGCTGGTATCTTTTAAATGCCTCATACTGAATCCTTCATTTTCAAGTCATTGCCAATGATAACGGGTCAGGGGGATGTACCTAAACCATCAGGTATAATGATACACTTACCTGCTGGAAAATGCTTACCCGAATCATTCAATTCCTTGACAGGATCATTCGGGAGCAGGACTAATGATCCATTTCAGTCTCCGGGAGGAGCTTCATGCGGTATTCTCTGGGCGTTTCTTCGAAGGTGGCTTTGAAGGCCCGGGTGAAATGCGCAGGGGCTTTGAATCCGAGCATGTAGGCGATTTCGGAAATACTCAGCTCAGGATCTGCCAGCAATTTGGCAGCCTTTTTCAACTTCACCGTCCGGATAAACTCATTGGGAGAGGTGCCCGTTATGGCCTTCAGCTTTCGGTACAACTGGGACTGGCTGGTCCCTAGCTCCTCACACAGAAAATGCACATTGATATCCACCTCCTGCAGGTTGTTCTTGATGAGCTCAATGGCTTTTCGAAGGTATTCCTGGTCGTGGTTCGTGGTGGTAATCTCCCGGGGATCAATATCCAGTTCATCCCGGAATAGGGCCCTGTACCTTTCCCTGGTTCGCAGGATGTTCTCGATTTTCAATCGAAGCACATTGATGTTGAAGGGTTTGGAAATGTAGTCGTCCGCCCCTTCTATCAGGCCCTGTATTTCGCTTGCTTTGGCACTTTTAGCCGTTAGCATGATCACCGGGATATGCGAGGTAGTAATACTGCCTTTCAGCTTCTTACACAGTTCAAAGCCATCCATTACAGGCATCATCACATCGGATATGATGAGATCCGGGCTGTTCTTTTCGGCCAGTTCCTGCGCCATTTTCCCGTTTTCTGCCTCCTCGATGAAGTACTTCTCTCCCAACTCACTGCGCAAAAAGAGCCGGATGTCCTCATTGTCATCCACAATGAGAAGTCTGAATTCCTTGCCACAGGGGGCTTTGTTCAAATCGCCCTGGATCAGCGGGGCCTTTGGTTGATCTGCTTGCGGGCCTGGCCTGGGTGTCACGAAACCTACATTACCCGCTTCCTGTTCGCTGCCTTCCTCAGGCACCAGATCAAGGGGAAGCAATAAGGTAAACAGGCTTCCCTTACCGGGAGTGCTTTCCACCAGGACATCCCCCTGGTGAAGAAGGGCCAGTTCTTTCGTAAGCGCAAGCCCAATTCCGGTTCCTGATTGCTTGCGCACCGTCATTTTCTGACTCCGGAAAAAGCGGTCAAAGATATATGGCAGGTTTTCCGGAGCAATCCCCACCCCGGAGTCCGCAATTTCGACGGCCAGAAGAGCGCGCCGTTCGGTCTCATCCCATCTCCGGGATATGTGGATCGAAATTTTGCCGTGATCGGGCGTGTATTTGAAAGCATTTGAAAGCAGGTTGTAAATCATCTTCTCCACCTTGTCCGGATCAAAATAGACCTTCTCTTCGCAACATTCCTCACGCATTTCCAGGTGGTAGCTTATGTCTTGGGACAGAGCCATCTGATTATACTCCTGGTAAATGCTTTCTATAAAGCTGCACAGATCACCCTGAGACAGGTTTAGCTTCATCTGCCTGGTTTCAATTTTCCGCAGATCCAGCATCTGGTTGATCAGTCGCAAGAGGCGATTGGCATTCCGGTGGATCAGTCCAATCTGCTGTTTGGCCTTTTCATGCAAAGTAGCATCTTCGGTCAGTTTCTCCACCGGACCAGCAATAAGGGTCAGGGGTGTTTTGAACTCGTGGCTGATGTTCATGAAGAATTCCGTCTTTGCCTGCTGGACTTCCTGCTCCTTAGAGCGCTCGAAGCGCTCCATCTCATAGGCTTGCTTCAGGCTCTCCTGCCGGATAATCACATGGCGCATAAGCAACACCAGGCCTACCATGCTTATGCCATAGAGGACATAACTCCACCAGGTAAGCCACCAGGGTGGCCTGACAACAAGCAGAACCTGCTTTCCCTCCTGGTTCCAAATCCCGTCATTGTTCGCTGCCCTTACCCTGAATGTATAAAGTCCAGGAGGCAAGCCCGTATATTTGGCAAAGCGCTCCGAGACATCGGTACTGATCCAGTTTTCGTCATAACCCTCCAGCATGTACTGGTACAGGTTCTTTTGAGGTGCCGTATAGTGAAGGGCTGCAAAATAAATGGCAATGGTATTCTCATGGTGCCTGAGCCTGACCTTTTCCGCATGGTTGATGCTGCGGTCCAGCAGGATCCTTCCATTCACCACTGCTCCCGGTGATAAAGACTCATTCAGGAGCTGGAAATCGGTGAATGCCAGTACCGGGGGGGTGCTGTCCTTAAGGATTTCTTCCGGATGAAATACGTTGTAGCCGTTTACACCTCCAAACAACATCTTCCCGTTTCGAAGCACACAGCAGGCATTGGGAACAAACTGCAGGTCCTGCAGGCCATCGTCCACATCGTAGTTGATGAAGGAGAGTTCTTGCCTGTTGAAGCGGGAAAGCCCCATGTTGGTAGAGATCCACAGGTTCCCCTGCTCATCTTCCAGGATCCCCTGGATGGTATTATCAGGCAGGCCGTCTTCGGTGGTATACACCGAGAATCGAATGGAATCGGGGTCGGGATGGTAGTGCATCCGGTTCAATCCCCCTCCCGATGTGCCAATCCAGAAGCTTCCATCCCTGGCTTCATACAGGGAAAGGATGTAGTTGTAGGAGAGTGAGTAGGGATCCCCGATCTCTGCAAAGAATTTACGGATCCTGGGTTTTTCCTTCTCCCGTTCTTCCCTGCTGATCATATTCAGCCCATTGGCTGTAGCAATCCATATTTTCTCCCTGCTATCCTCCCTGATGCAACGGACATAATTACTCCCCAAACTATCCGGGTGATGGCTTTCCATGAATCGCATGGACTCCTGCGCAAGATTCGGATCAATGCGCAGCATTCCACCTCCATAAGATCCTGCCCAGACGATCCCCCTGCTGTCCTGAAACAGTTCGAATGCTCCGATGCCTTCAATTATCGGTGAGAAAGGGTCGAAATGGCCATGACTCAGGTTAAATTGCATCACGCTTGCGTTTCCTTTTCCGGCCCATATAAAACGTTTATCTCCAATGGTCACTTCCTCAAGACCGGGAGTGCTGACATATCCATCCGGATCGGGGTAATACTCCATTCCGCCTCTGAAATCGTAGTCCGCATCGGCTGGCAGGACATTGACACCGTAGGACTCGTTGCCGAACCAGAGGTTCCCATAGCTATCTTCCATCACCGACAGGACCTCGTCGAAGCTTATGCCCCCCTGCTCGCCCCTATGGAAATAGTGATCAAACTTCTTCTGCCCCGGGTTGTATTTAAACAGCCCATCGCCATGGGTACCAACCCAGATGATTCCGGCCCGGTCGCGGTAGATACTGGTGATTTTTGTATCGGATGGAAAGTGTTCTGAGGGGAGCTGATCGGTAGAACATTGCTTATAAACAGACGGAGTCCCCGAGGGCTGAAATATTCTCAATCCTTTGGCCGTACCCACAAAAAGGCTCCCATGCTCATCCATTTCAAGGCATTGAGGGGGCATGTCCGAGAGTTTGCGGGGCGTGAAATCGCCATGGCCCAAATCGGAAGTCTCATGCAGGTACAACCCGGTGCTGTTCCCAAGGAACAGCCTGTTGTGACCGGTGCAGAGGGTAGTGGCACCTTCAAAGTCTGAAATCCGGGATACCCGGGCATGAGTGTCGCTTGGGTCCAGCAGGAAGGTCCCATCATCTCTTCCAAGGATCAGATTTCCCTGCCAGTCTTGTTCCACGCAGGTGGCGATGCTGGAAAGATCCAGGCCAAACACCTCAATGACCGGGTCCAGGGAAAAGCCCTTCGGCTCCACCCGAATCAGGTAGTGCCTCTCCCTGTGTCTAAGCCAGGCAGGGCCCTCATCCATGGAAAAAATCTGTCCGGTTATCCCGGGGCTCACCTCCTCCGGGTAACTTTCCATGTTGTTCATGGATCCAATCTGCTCCGTTTCCAGGTTAAATGCGCAAAGTCCGCGGTCAATGGTCATGATCCACAGCATGTTCGAGTCGTCCACCCCCAACTCCAGAATCAGGTTGCTGGGCAGGCTTCCCTCCCGGGACATATCCATGGTGTAGGTCTTGAAGGAGTAGCCGTCATAACGGCTCAGACCCGCGTCTGTGGCCACCCATATAAAGCCATCCCGATCCTGGACAATGTCATTGATGTTGTTGATGGGAAGGCCGTCCCGGTTCGTGTAGTGTTGAAATGAGAAATCCTGCCCCAACAGTGCCGTGGCCAGTCCAGTCCAGAAAAGGAGGATATGCAGTAGTTTCTTCATTCTCTCATGTCAAACATCCGGCAGCATTTTACCCTTGTCAAATATAAGCAGATTCCTGAATTGAACTCCTGCTTTAACTACAAGAAGCTATCGCTTGCCACCAGGGCCGGAAGTTTACCCACTTCATAAGTGAACACCCGTAACACAGTGTTTTGCAATATCTCAATGGGATGTTCATACATGGAGGATGCTTCAGATTGAATTGTGGATCCCTCAGGATGACGCTTTCTCCATTTTTGTCCGATTTGAAATTGCTATGCAAGCCATTTCCCTTGCCGAGATCATGAAGCCATCAGCTCATTGATCACCACCTGGGAATGCAGCTTCGCGGACCAGAACATCCCAGAAAGCAACAGAAGCAAGGGCCCCAGGACAAATCCCGAGGTAGTGATTTTTCCAATCATAAACTGCTCCTATTTCTATGATGCACTCAGTACCAGGTGATATACTCCGGATCCCAGTTCAAACTGCTGGGTTTTACCTTCGGCTTTGAATTGCTTCGCAAGACCGGATTTCTTCAGCCCCTGCTCATTGATCAGCAGCTTGCCCTTTGGCAACACCACCGTGGAAGTGGTATTGGCCGGCACCTCAATGAGCAAGGTGATATCGTCCCCCGCACGTTTCCACTCGCTTCTGATCTGCCCATACATGCAATCGTGCGATGCTTCCGCAAACTCCAAAGACTCCGGGAAGAAGGGCTGAATGTAGAAGTGCTTGAATCCCACATGGGACGGATCGGGACGGATCCCTGTCAGCTCCTTGTACCACCAGTGAACAATGTCGCCGAAGAACATGTGGTTGCGGGAGTTGTCCAGCGAAGTGATATCGAAATCTTCCCACAGGGTTGTGGCACCCTGTTCCATCCAGTAGCCCCAGCCAGGGTAACGGGTATTTTTCGAGATCCGGTAGGCCAGGTCCGCATGGCCATGGTCCGACAGGGCATGGGGGATCCATTTGGCCCCCAGCACACCGCAGTCCAGCAACTCATCATTCTTCTTGATTACCTTTGCCAGGGTTGCCGCCACCTTATCCACATCCTTTTCAGGTACCATGTCGAAGTACAGGGCTGCTGCCAGGGAGGTCTGCTCACTTCCCGCATAGGTTTTTCCCTTTGGATTGTAATATTTCCGGTTAAAGGCAGCTTTGATCTCCCCCGCCAGCTGCTTGTAATTGCTTGCATCTTCATTCCTGCCCAGCAAGGAAGCTATTTGAGAGAGCTTGGAAGTCAGGTCATAGTAGCAGGCCGTACTGGTAAGGTCCCTGGGGGCATAGGTATCGATGTAGACCCAGTCGCCCAGGCCGATGTCCAGGATGTGGTCTTCCGCTTTTCCGGTCATGAAGGCAATGCTCATCTTCATGCTTTCATAATGCGTGCTGAGCACCCGAGCATCGCCCGAATAGACATACATGTACCAGGGTAACCAGATATAGGCTCCATCCCAGGCCGGGCCATAACCAGTGGCTTGCCCCCCCAGGTCGTAACCCCAGCCGCAGGTGGGTACAATGCCCGGCAGCACGCCCGATTCTTTCTGGGCATCTCGACAATCAAAGAGCCATTTCGTATAGCCTGCCTGGGATTTAAAGATCAACAGGCCCGTTTCGGCCGACAGATGGGCATCGCCGGTCCAGCCGTTCTTCTCCCGTTGGGGACAGTCGGTTGGATAACCCAAAAAGTTGCTGATGAAGGACCACTCCGAGGCATGGCTGATCTTATTGATGATGTCGTTGGAGCAGGAAAAGGAAGCGGATGGACCGAAAGCGGTATGGATGACCTTTCCTGTAATATCCTCTGCTCTCAGGTCGCCCGGATAGCCTTCGATCTGAACATACTGAAAGCCGAAATAGGTAAATTTGGGTTCCCAGCTTTCCTGACCCGCCCCCCTAAGGGTATACTCGGCCACCTGGAACTCGTCCTGGCGGTGATGCCTGTTGATGTTGTATTGATCGATGGTTCCGTCTTCCTTCAGCAATTCGGCAAAAGTCATTTTAACGACCTGGCCCTTCTCCCCTTTCACCTTTAGTTCGATCCAGCCGGCCATGTTCTGTCCCATGTCCACTACGTAAACACCGGGAGCCGGAGAGGTGACTGATACGGGGGAGATTTCCCGCATCACCTTATTGGCAGGGATCATCTGGGCTTTCAATTGTCCCATGGGACCCTGATTCACTCTGACACCTGTCCAGGATGCATCATCGAAGGAAGGCATGTTCCATCCAGGAATCTCCTTTGTTGCATCGTAATTTTCACCCTGGCGTATATCATTATACACCGTGGGTGAAGGAGCAGCTTTCCAGCTGCCATCGCTGAGCACCTTATCCACCGTACCGTCTTCGTATTCGATCTCCATCTGGAATAAACAGGTGGGGCGGTCTTTCCACGGTGCCTTGTTAAATCCCCAGACCGCCCTGCTGTCCATGTTATACCAGCCATTCCCCAGCACAACGCCCAGGGTATTATCTCCCGCCTCTAACATGGAAGTTACATCGTAGGTGATGTAATGCACCCGGCGGTCAAAATTGGTAAAGGTGGGATCAAGCACATGATCTCCCACTTTCCTGCCATTGATGGACAGCTCGTACAGGCCCATGCCGGAGATATAGGCCCTGGCTTTGGTTATCTTTTTATCCGCATGAAAATCCTTTCGCAGGTAGGGAGCAGCCTCTGAATAGCTCCTTGGGGAACTTCGGTCTGTGCGCCCTACCTCGGCCTTGAATTGGGCCCAGTTGTAAATGGCAGGTGCCTCAATCCACTGGGCCTCCCAATCGCTTTCTTCCAGCAGGGCCATTTCCCACCAGGCATCCTCACTCCAGGCAGAGGCCTTCCCACTTTCATCCCATACCATGGCCTTCCAATAGCATCGCTGCCTTGACACGGGGACTTTCCCCTGGTATTCCAGGTGAACAGACTGATCTGAGTCCACCTTATCAGAATCCCAAAGATCGCCCTGGTTTTGCTCCAGAAGCTCCTGGCTGGAAGCCACCAGGATGCGGTAGGAGGACTGGCTTACATCCTTTCCATCCGAAATGAGTTTCCAGCTCAGGCGCGGGGTGACGACATCGATACCCAGGGGGTTTTCCAGGTATTCGCACCGGAGGGATGAAAGTGCTACGGCGGATTCCTGCCCCTTCAGTACATTTACATTTAAAAGTGACAGGATGAGAATAAGTAGAAAGTGAGTCCTTTGCATTGCTTGGTATTTTCTGTAATTGTCTATTGTTGATTATCAGTTCAGGTAGTCTGAAGCCACAGGGTCTCCTGCCTCTTCAATCCATTGTTTCAATTGGGATTTATATCCGTCCATCTGCTTCCGGTATTCGGGGTAGATGGCAAGATTCTGCATTTCACCGGGATCTTTTTCCATGTCATACAGTGCCTCTATGCCTCCCCTGTAATACATGTACTTAAATCCATCGGTACGAAGCATCCTTCCCCCGATGTTTTCAGAAACCACATAGGTCCTCCAGTCTTCCGTGAACTTTCCCTCTGCGATTTGCCTGATGCTTCTCCCATGCAAACCTTCCGGGACAGGAACTCCACCATAGTCGCAAAATGTGGGGATCAGGTCTGTGGAAGATGAAATGAAATGCTGCCTGTCCACAAGCCCCTGTTTAATCCCGGGACCGGCAATAAGAAAGGGCACCCGGGATGATTCCTCATAGAACTTGTTTTTTGCCACCATGCTGTGTGCCCCATTCATTTCGCCATGGTCGCTAGTAAAAATAACGATGGTATTTTCCTCAAGTCCACTTTCTTTAAGTGCATCAAGCACAATGCCTATTTGCCGGTCCACGTCCTCCGTCAGACGGTGATAGACCCACGAATACATGCGCCAATCCTCTTCTGTCATCTCATCCCTAACATACTCTTTTTCATAAAAATAAATATCCAGGTGATGGGGATTATCCGGATCCGGTCTCTCGTGCTTGTTTCCGAGGTTCTCCCTTGGCAGGTTAGAGGTATAGCCGGCATTGGCCCTGTAAGGAGGACATTTTTGCTCAAAGGATCCATCCGCTTTTGCTTTTTCCGCCAGTGCGATGGCCTGCTCAACCGCATTGCGCGGATCCATTCCACCCGGATTAACCCTGGGTACATTGTATTCCTCGGCGACCATATCAAGTATGTGATAGCAGATATCGTGCGGGTTCATAAATGAAGCGACCAGCAAGAAAGGCTCCTCATGTTCCTGTTTTAGAAAATCAGCACATTTCTCTGCCAGGACATCCCTGACATCAGTTGTGAGATTCTCAAATCCACAGGCCTCGTAATCCAATCCCTCTATCCAGTGCGTTTTCCCTCCAAACACACAATGATATCCGCCTTTAGAGACGAGCTTTCCCATGGTATTGTCCAGCACATTTTGCGGGATCTTCCCTCCCAGCTTATTTACATCTTCATTGCGGGAGAGATCCAGTGCACTCGGAAATAATCCTGTTACCATGGAGGTACGTGATGGGATGCATACCGGGTTGGGACTGTAGGCCAGTTCAAAGCGCACTCCCCGTTCTGCAAGCTCATCCAGTGCCGGGGTATGGAGGTACTTGTTCCCTGCGCAGCTCATCATTTCGGCCGACTGCTGGTCGGTCATGATGAAGAGAATATTCGGGGCCTTGCCTATTTCTGATGGTTTGCGTTTTTGTGCGAAGAGCCATTCCCATGTTTCTGGTGCCGAATAGGCTTTGGACCAACTGTTGTGCCGTACGCCTTCATACTCGGTGTATTTCGGGGAGCCACCTGCCTTTTTTATGGCAGCAACCATGTTTCGGCTATAGTCCGGCGGGACCACATTGTCCTGGTCACCGTGGAATACCCAGATGGGTATATGCTTCATCCTGTCAGCATCTCCGGGATCCCATCCTCCGGCTACCGGAATGGCTGCCGCGAAAAAATCGGGGCGGAGAAACAAGGCGCCAAAAGTTCCTGCACCGCCCATGGATTGACCTGTCACGTAGATCCGGCTGGCGTCGATGGGATGTTCTTTGATGAGCAGGTCCACCGCTTCGAGGGCCGCTGGCAACATCGCTTTTGTATTTTTGTTGTTCCTTCGATAAGCCGACGGCCTTAACCAGTGCCCCTCGGTAGTGGAAGCAGTCGCTAGTACAAAACAAGGGAATTTGTTTCGCAAACTATCCGAACCCAATTTCACTGCGGCCGACGTGCTACCGCCGCGACCATGCAGCGCCAGGACCAGCGGGTAAATACGTCCCTCCTCCATTTTCTCCGGAGACATAAGCCAGTAGTTGATCCCGGTTCCGTCCTTTGCTTCAAAAGCATGTTTAACAAAGTGCTTGTTGTTGCCTGTCGGCACTTCTGCCGGGGCTCGTTGAGCATAGACTTGAGAAGCTACGAAGCAAAGGATGGCAAGAAAGAATGACGCAGTTTTCATAATTTGATATTAACTAATTTCCGGAAGGCTCAGGCAACTATGATGGAACCTGAGTGCTTACAGGCTATTTCATTATATACAATAATAAGTTCAATTCCTTGCTTCTACTTACCAGGATCATTCAATTTCTTGACAGCATCATTCCTGGAGGATCCGGTTTAGCATCATCAGGCGAAAGTCCATCACCTGTGAGCCTGGAATCTCCAGGGCCTTGAGGGTCAATACACCCTCCCCTTTCTCAAGATTAATTGTTCCAACAGGCAATCTTTTAAAATCTTTCACATAGGATTCCGCACGGGGAGTTCTGTCATTTTCCATTCCTGTCAGGGGCGGATCATGTGCTTCGGTGATCTTTCCGCCGAGCTTGCTGCCTGCGAAACTCAGCTCGAACACGGAACCCACATCTTCAGCCGGGCAGGCATAATAAAGGGCTACTTCATATTCCCCGCTTTCCAGCACCTCGGCCTCCCAGCATATGCTGTCACCCGGGCTTGTCCAGTTGCTGAAAAATGAATTATTGGGGAACTTATTGGAGCGCTTAATGTTACCGTATGCCTTCCCATCTCTTGCCGGGATCTGGGTAAAGCTGAAATCGGGATGCCCGATGGGGAAGCTGCGGGTGTCGGTCTCCGGGAGTTCGGCCAATACCTCAGCTTTCCATTTGTCCCTTGCCCTGTTTAGCTCTTCTGCGATTTCCGGTTTTTGAGCTGAAATATCGTTGACCTGTCCGGGATCCCCGATCATGTCGAAGAGTTGTCCTTGATGCCCCAGCCGGTATTGCTGACTGCGGACACTGACCCTGCCGGCCCAGTGGCTGAAGATCAGCCTGGGCTCCCAATCCGGATTATCATCCATCAGCAGGGGCTTGAGGCTCACCCCGTCCAGTTCCTTTTGCGGCTTATAATCAATACCGGCTAAATCAGTTAAGGTTGGCAGGAGGTCGATGGCTCCAGAAATCTGTGTGACGGTTTTCCCGGCTTCCAGTTTCCCTTCCCATTTCATAAACAGGGGTGAGCGCACGCCTCCCTCATCGGTGGACCCCTTCTTCCCTTTCATGCCATCGTTCCAACGAAATCCGTTGGGGCCGTTGTCCGATAAATAGAGAATGATGGTATTGTCCGACAATCCCAGTTCTTCCACCTTGGCAGAAATCCGTCCCACATTCCAGTCGATGTTCTCGCACATGGCCAGCGCAGCCCAGATGAATTGAACCTGCTCCCTGTCAGGCTCACGATCCCGCATTTCCAGTTCCATATCCTCAAACTTCTTCCACCACCGCTCGGGTACCTGCATGGGACTGTGCGGGGTGTTATAAGGCAGGTAAAGGAGAAAGGGCCTGTCCCTGTTCTCCTCCATAAATGCCAGTCCGTGATCGGTAAGATCGTCGATAATAAAACCCTCTCCTTTCACAATCTCCCCGTTGTGTTCCAGCATGGGCGAAAAGTAGTTTCCCCAGTGCCCCGAACAAAAGCCATAGTAATCGTCGAAGCCGCGGGCATTGGGATGGTAGGGAGGCTGCATCCCATTGTGCCACTTCCCGTATGCAGCAGTGACATACCCCGCTTCCTTGAATACCTGTGCAATGGTGGTTTCGTCCAGGTCCAGGCGCTCCCCTCCGGCTGAAGTGGAATAGACCCCGCCGCGTGCATGGTACCTGCCGGTAAGCATCTCGGCACGTGTGGGCGAGCACACCGGGCTTACATAAAACCTGTCGAAATTTACCCCCGTTTCCGCCAGCCGGTCCACATTGAGAGTACTGAGATTCGTGTTCCCACTCACACTCAGGTCGCCCCAACCCTGGTCGTCTGTCAGGATGATGATCACATTGGGTGGGTTCTCCGCATGTCTGCCGGCACAGGAACAAAGGTAAAGAGGAAGGCAGATGAGGACAAGTAGCT
>CAZURA010000027.1:0-44209 GCA_964622985.1 uncultured Bacteroides sp.
CAGTACCAGAAACAGTATAAGGATAACCAGGACAAACAACAGTAGAATCAGCATCAACACGAGCAACAGGATCAGTATCAGGATCAGGAGGACAACGAGCAAGAGCAACAACAGCAGCCACAGGAACAAGAGCAGAATGAGCAGGAACAACAAGAGCAGGAGCAACAACCCAAACCCCAGGAGATTTCCAAGGAAGATGCGGAACGGATGCTCAATGCCATTCAGCAGCAGGAAAAAGAGGTGAAAGAGAAAGTGGATAAGAAAAAAGCAGCTAGCGCCAAGGTCAAAACAAAAAAGGATTGGTAATTTCAGGTCATGAATGCGAGAATGGGTGTATCGGCTTTGATTATTTTGCTGTTCAGTAGTTTACTGAACGGACAGGCTGATGGTTTTACGGCTTCGGCCCCTGCTTCAGTGAGAGCCGGAGCACAATTCCAATATGTCATTGAGGGATCCGAAAGGGGAGAAGTAATTCTTCCCTCCATGAATGATTTTCAGTTACTGGCCGGACCGTTTTCCTCCTTCTCTTCCCAGTCGCAATGGATCAACGGGAAGATGACCATGAATACTGTGGTGACCTATACTCATGTGTTCCGGGCCAATAACCAGGGTACTTTTACCATTCCTCCGGCCACGGTTAAAGTAGGCAGGAAAGTGTATAAAACCAACCAGGTGGAAATTGTGGTACAGGGCGGATCATCCCCTTCGCCGGCCCAGGGAGCCGGTCAACCCGGGGGGTCAGCCGGACAGCCGGGGGGTGGGGCCGATCAGTCAGTGATTCCCTCCGTAGAGGATCAACCCATTTTCCTGCGTGTAATTCCTTCGAAAAGAGAGGTGTATGTGGGTGAACAATTTGTAACCGGACTCAAAATATATACCCGGGTAAATACAAGACCAGCCTCTTCCTCCAAAGATCTTCCCTTCGAGGGTTTTTACAAAAAGATGCTGGATCCCGATGCCAATTCCCAGCAACAGAATATTGATGGACAGCAGTACCTTACCCAGGTCATCCAGCGTCATATTCTGATCCCGCAGAAATCGGGCGATGTGGTCATAGATCCGTACGAATCGGAGTGGATGATCCCACAACGGAGGAAGCAGAGGAGCAATAGCAGGTTTGAAAGTTTTTTTGATGATCCCTTCTTTGACAATATCCAGGAGGTTCCTGTGAAGCTCTTTACACCCGCTGTGACTATTCACGTCAAACCATTACCCTCAGGGGCACCGGAAGGATTTACGGGAGCCGTAGGTGATTTCTCAATTCATGCATCCCTGTCAGCGAATGAGATTGAGACCAATGAGGCCATAAGCCTGAAAATCACTCTGAGGGGAGCAGGCAATCTCCCATTGCTTGGCGAACCTGTCGTGAATCTGCCTCCTGACCATGATCTGTATGATGTCACAAAGTCCTTGAATATCAGCACTTCTGGTAACCGGATCAATGGATCGGTCACTTTCGAATATCCAATTGTAGCCCGGCATGCAGGTCGATTCAGGATTGCTCCTGTACGATTCGCATGGTTCGATCCCGGTAAGGGAGAATACCGCTCAGCTACCACAGAGGAGTTTACATTTACCGTCCTGAAAGGGGAGACAGGGGAATCTGCCGGAAGTGTATATATACCGGGAGTGATGCAGGAGAGTGTGGAAGATATTGGAACTGATATCAGAGATGTCATAAGGGTCCCACAGCTCTTTACCCCGCTTTCTGCTTCCCTCCTGTCCACCGGATGGTATCGTCTGCTCTACCCTTTAGCCATTGGGCTATCCATCTTATTGATCGTTTTGATCCGACTGGTTGCGCGCAGGAATGCGGATCTCACATTGGTGAGAAACAGACAGGCCAGCAGATCGGCACGTGCAAGATTAAAGAAGGCTGATCGTTACCGGAAGAGTGGCGAAGAGGACCGCTTCTATGAAGAGGTGGGCAAAGCCCTGTGGGGGTATGTGGCCGATAAACTTAATATTGAAACATCCACCCTCTCACGGGAAGTCATTTTGAGTGAGCTTGAGAAGCGGAAACTTCCTGATGAGCTGAGAAGTGAATTTTTGAAGATCCTGGACGATAGTGAATTCTCCAGGTTTGCCCCCTCTTCCGAAAAGAGTGATGTCAATCATCTCTACCGTGAAGCAGCGATATTGATTAAAAACCTGGAAAACAGCCTGTAATGAGCAGACTACTTGTGATCCTGATGGTGTTGATGATTGTTCCGGATGTAACTGCAACGTCCGATTCCCTGTTTCAGAGAGCCATCGGACTCTATCAGGAAGAGGAGTACGAAGTCTCACTGCAGATCTTCAAAGAGATCCTGGATCAGGGAGTGGAGTCGCCCGACCTCTATTACAACATGGGTAATGCAGCCTATAGATCCAATAACATTGGTCACGCTATTCTCTATTACGAGAAGGCGTTAAAGATGGAGCCTTCCCATGAAGATGCCCGTCATAACCTTGAATTTGTTTCCAGATACCGTGTGGATACGTTTGAAGAGGTTCCGGAACTCTTTTTAAGCACCTGGCGGAAGATGATGGTAAAAGTGTTATCCGAAAGGAGTTGGAGCGTTATTGCCATACTCTGCTTTCTGATCATTCTTGGAGCTCTGTTGATCTATCTTTTCTCCAAGAGGCTCCTGCTGAAAAAAGTGGGATTTATTGCTGCTGTAGTGGGGCTGCTACTGTTCATCATCACATTTACCTCTGCACTATCCACGCACAGGAACATTGTACGACCCGAATCAGGTATCATTATCTCGCCATCGGTTGTAGTGAGAAGCTCTCCCAGTGAAACGGGGACTGAACTCTTTATTTTACATGAAGGCACAAAGATCAGGGTGAACGAGGAAGTTTCGGGGTGGCACAATATCTGGGTGATCGACGGCCGTGAGGGTTGGATCATTTCGGGTGACTTTGAGAGTATCTAGTATTGTTGGTAAAAGGGGGGAGATAAAAGTAAAACTACTACCTTAGGTGCCCATGAACAGCTTGATGCTGGTTATTCTGGCCCTGACCGGCTATCTGTTGGCATACCGGTTCTACGGGCGCTATCTGGGACGAAAGATCCTTCGATTGTCTGCTTCGCAGCTTATGCCTTCTCATGATCTGAAGGATGGCATTGATTACGTGCCCACCAAACCACACATTATTTTCGGGCATCATTTTACAACCATCGCCGGTTTGGGTCCCATTGTCGGACCTGCCATTGGAATTATCTGGGGCTGGTTGCCGGCTTTTCTCTGGGTATTTCTGGGAAGTATTTTTATGGGAGCAGTGCATGATTTTTTTACACTGGTGGTTTCAGGCCGAAATCAGGGAAGATCCATTGGCGAGCTTACAGGTGATTTGATCAGTCCTTCTGCCCGGTATACCTTACAGTTTATCATGCAGCTGCTGCTTTTCATTGTATTGGCCGTATTTGCCATGATTGTTGGATCGCTGTTTGTCATGTATCCTGAATCCGTTATACCGGTATGGGCACAGATACCGGTCGCTTTGTGGCTCGGGCTACAGATCCGCAGAGGGAAGAATGACCTGATCTACTCCATCATCGCCTTGCTGATGCTATATGCTTTTGTTATTCTGGGTGTCAAAGTTCCGGTCTCTTTGCCGTGGGACAGAGAGACTTCGGTGGTGGTGTGGTGTGTGTTGCTATTTATCTATGTCTTTTTTGCCTCCACATTACCCGTCCAGAAATTATTGCAACCCAGGGATTATATCAATTCACATCAGCTTCTGGTAGCTATGGCATTGCTGATCCTGGGAATCGTTGTGGCCCATCCGGTACTCTCAGCACCTCTCATTAACGCAGAAGCATTTACTCCCGAATCGGACGTGCCTGACCTGGCTCCCATACTGTTTATTGTAATTGCCTGCGGAGCCATTTCCGGTTTTCATTCACTGGCCAGCTCCGGCACTACCGTAAAGCAGGTAGATAATGAGAAGGACACCCTCCCCATTGGATATGGAGCCATGATCACCGAAAGTTTTTTGGCTGTACTGGTTATAGTAGCAGCCGGCGCAGGTATGGGAATGGGTCTCGAAGCCGACGGAGAATTACTTACGGGAGTTGCTGCCTACAAACACCATTATGCTACCTGGTCAACAGCAAGCGGATTGACGGCCAAGCTGGATGCCTTCATTGTAGGTTCGGCCAACCTCTTCTCTTCCCTGGGATTACCGGTAAAATATGGAGCTGCATTTGTGGTAGTCTTCATTGTCTCTTTTGCCAATACCACCCTCGATTCGGCTGCCCGTATCCAACGTATCTCGCTGCAGGAGATATTCAACGGTAACCCTGGAAGAATGGGCAAAACCATACAGAACCGATACCTGGCCACGGCAATCATTGTGGTAGCTGCAGGTGCCATGACCTTTTTTAAGCCGGGAGGTCAGGGGGCTATGGTGTTGTGGCCGCTGTTCGGTTCCCTGAATCAGCTTATGGCTGCCCTGGCCCTGGGCGTAGTAACCGTATACCTGTCAGTAAAAAAGATACCTGTCTACTATACGCTGCTCCCTATGATGGTGATCCTGGGATTAACTTTGTGGGCCATGATCGAAAACCTCTTCCGCTTCTTCAGAGAGGAGGAATACCTGTTGGTGTTTCTCTCTGCTCTGATCCTGCTGCTCACAGGATGGCTCACAGGAAGCAGCATAAGAGCATTGATAAAAAAAAGAGGTAGCTTAAGGAATCCCTGAGCAAGTCTTAATACCTGACCCTGAAGGCGGTTAATCCTTCCGGCTCCTTCTCCACGATTTCTACGTTTTCAATCCAGCTGTATCCGGTTCCTTTTCTGCACCACTGAAGAAAGGAGTAGCATGCGTCTCTTTCCCCTTCCACAGCAGCAGATACAGATCCGTCAGGCAGGTTTTGCACCCATCCCTTCAGGTTAAGGGATCTGGCCATTTGCTGAGCTGCATACCTGAATCCCACACCCTGTACACGACCAGAAACAATAATGTCAAAATGTGTGGTCATCAGCAAAATTTCTGTGTCACAGTTATCAGATAATTATTGTATTTTCAAATCTGTATAGTATATGCTCTTATTAGCCAAAATTATGCAAAATTGCAGGCTATCAACCTAACTTTAACATAAATACCAAAGAGATATGAAACGGATTCAACATAGTACAATAGTAATGCTGGTACTGCTGGTCCCGGTATATCTTCAGGGACAATTGAACTTCTATGATTATGTGGTGACAGATATCCGGGGCAATGAATTTGAGATGGCTCAATTGCAGGGTAAAAAAGTATTGGTGGTAAATACAGCCTCGAAATGCGGACTCACGCCTCAGTACAAGAACCTGGAGAAGCTTTACCGGGAATATGGCGGAGATGACTTTGTAATCATCGGTTTTCCATGTAATGATTTTGCGAATCAGGAGCCAGGCACAAACGAAGAGATAGCCACCTTCTGTAGCACCAAGTACGATGTGACATTTCCCATGATGGCGAAGGTCAAAGTGAAAGGAGAAGAGATGCACCCCCTCTATAAGTGGCTCACCCAGGCCTCAAAAAATGGGGTAGAGGACAGCAAGGTGAAATGGAACTTTCAGAAATACATGATTGATGAAAGCGGAATGCTGGTTGGCCACATTCTTCCCCAAAAGCGACCCTACTCAAAGGAGATCATAAAATGGCTTAAGGGGAAAAGTTAGCCTGGATCAAAGAGCTTCATCTGTTCCGGATTCAGAGTATGATCAGGGTGTATAGCAGTTCTTCCTTTAGATCGGTGCGAATTAGCTGAAGATCATTATGTTGCACCTTCCCATCTGGGAGAGTCCATTCCTGTTCCGTATAGATACCCGGTTTCTTATTCTTTGCCGGGTCGGAGAAGTTAACGATGATCTCAGACGAACTGTCGGGATGAAACAACTGGTTCACTTTGGTTCCGATAATCTCCTTCTGTTTCAGGCTCCATCTTCTTTCTGCCTCCCTGTTAAAGAAGAGGATAAATCCCAGGTTATTGACTGAAATAACAGGATAGGTAACCATCTCCAGCACATGGGTGTACTGCTTAACCTCTTTGGAAAACTTTACCCTTTCCTGCTGTCTCAGCTGATCGGTCTCCTCAAGCTTCTTCTTCAGGTCAAGACTGGCCAGCCTGAGCTCTTCCTCTTTCCGTATCAGTTGCTCATGCTGATTCCGTGAGGCCAGTTCCATCTCCTTCTCTTTTGTAATCTCATTGGCCAGGAATACTACTTTCTCTACCTCGCCATACATGTCATCAGCAGACAGGAAGGTGGCCCTGAACCAGAGCTCCTCTTCATACTTGGATCGCATCTTCAGCTGTCCCTGAAACGCTTCCCCCCGGATCACCTTCTCCCAGATCTCATTGAACCGTTCCTGCTCGGCCGTGCCAAAGAAATCAAAAACATTCATCTGCTGCAGTTCCAGATCGGTATACTTCAGCGTCGAACTGAAAAGATCGTTGTTTACCTGTATCTTTCCGTCAGGAGAGAATACTGCTTTCGCATTGAGACGGTCTATGGCTTCAACCTGACCTTCATAATCCAGGCTTTGCTTTTTCTGTTCGGTGGAATCGATGGCCAGGAACAATATTTTCTCCACACTGCCATCCTCATGCCTCACACAAGTATAGGTAGCCATGGTCCAGAGATCCTGACCCAGTTTGGTCTCATGTTTCATGTATCCTTCGAAGTGCCTTCCCCCTTTGGAAAGAGTATCCCAGAGGGAATCGAACCATGGTCTGTCCTTTTCATTAATAAACATGGAGATATGTTTCCCTTCCACCTCTTTATTACCCGAATACCCCAGCATTTTCAGGAACCTTGTGTTGGCATACAGCAGCTTTCCACTTGTATTATATTCGGCTCTCATCAGGGTATGGTTCACCGTATTGGTAAAACTGATAAACTGCTCTGCCTGTTTGGCTGCTTCCTCCTGAGTAAGCTTCAAAGCTTCCATATTCTGTCTCACCTGCTCTTCCTGAATGGCAAGCTGGTCAGCCTGAGCCTGTGTCTCCTTCAGTAATTGTTCGGTCCTCAGGTTGCTCTCCATGGTATTTATGGTGGTAGCTATGTTCTCAGCAATCCTTCCCACAAATTGTATTTTATACTCCTCCAGAGGTTTGAAAGAAGCTATTTCAAGAATCCCAAAAAGGATATCATTCCACACGAGTGGTTCAATAAGCAGATAGTTGGGGGTCGATTTACCCAGACCGGAGGTAATGGTAAGATACCCATCCTGGATCTTATCCGTGTAATGGCCTTTCTGCTCCATGGCCACTGCCCCGATCAATCCGTCACCCCATTCGATGCGCTTGTCGGGATACTTTTTCCGGTCATAGGCATGGCACGCTACCATTTGTAAATACTTACCCTTTTCGTCTTCTTCAGAGAGAAATATAGCTCCCTGGTTGGCATCCAGGTACCTGACCATTCCGGATATTACTGCATAGGTCAACGATTGCATCTCTGTGGAGTGGGTTCTGAGAATATCTCCAAACTTCGCTAATCCCTCCGAGATCCAGTTTCGCTGTCGTTCGTCTAACCGCCGCTGACGCTCTGTCTCCCTGTTTCTGATCAGGGTATCTTTAAGCTGGTTCAGGGAGTCGGAAAGGGAATGGTCAGTGTGAGAACAACAGATCGATGTATTGAAGTCTCCTGCTATCAATGCATGGGTGAAAGCCTTGATTTCACTGTTTTTCTCTGTCTCCTGCTCTATCTGAGTAGAGAGGATATGCATCTGGTTATAGCGCCAGGACCCCGCAAAGATTCCCAATAAAATACCTGGCAGAGGCAGAAAATCAATTATATAGAGGAACCACAACTGGGTGTGCAGTGTTCTGATAGCCCTGAAAGAGAATCCCATATCCTGTGTATGCAGCAGCATCAGATAAATAGAGACCCCGAGAATAAGTCCAAGTACAAATCCTATCGTACCATACCGGACGATCATCTCTGTTTTGTTCCATTTAGTCATACATGCCAGCTGTAAGCACTAAAATTAGTCAATATTTTCTATTTTTAAATTCCTAAGAACTCAGAGCATGGCAAACTTGAGAATTCTCGTCGTGGATGATATTTATACCAACCGGTACCTCCTCACTGAATTGATCAAGCATACGGGAAATGAAGCCATAGTAGTTGAAAATGGAGAGGAGGCCATTGAGGTGTTAAAAGCAGAAACGATCCATATGATCTTCATGGATATTGAAATGCCGGTCATGAACGGTATCGAGACCACCCAGTACATTCGCAATGAAATGCCTCCGCCATTGAACGCGATTCCCATCATTGCACTCACAGCACACAATCCTGACCTGTTTTTCGAGGACTACTCCGATGTGGGATTTGACGAGCTAATCACCAAACCCTATTCGGTGGAGAAGATCAAAGAGAAGATCAATAATTTTGGCTTCTGAAGTCCTGACGGGCGACTTACATGAATATTAGTCCCAAAATCTGAGTCAGCTGCTCGCTGTCCACTTCACTGAAAGAGTTGAGCTGGTCTGAATCCACATCAAATACAGCTTTAATCTCACCCTCCTGATCAAATACCGGGAGTGTGATTTCCGATCTGGAACGCGCATCACAGGAAATATGACCGGGAAAGGCATGCACATCGGGAACAACTACAGGATTACCGGAGTTGTATGCAGCCCAGCAAACTCCCTTCTCCGTCTCCAATTCCTGACAGGCCACCGGTCCCTGGTAGGGTCCCACGATCAGTTTCCCCTCCTTGTACAGATAAAAACCTGTCCAGAAAAAATGATCCATTTTATGGTGAAGCACAGCGCAGATTGAGGCCATCCTGGCTATGTCATCATCCGTTTTCTTTAGCAGTTCTTCCAGCTGAACATAGATCCTTCGATACCTTCCCTCTTTCTTTCTATCATCCATGAGAATATGACTCGGTGAGACTTCAAAAATAGGATTATTATTATCTTTGCCGCTCATTTTAACTCATGAAGTTACATACAGAGATAAACAGGCGAAGAACCTTTGCCATTGTGAGTCACCCGGATGCAGGTAAGACCACTCTTACCGAAAAGTTTCTTCTGTTCGGTGGTGCCATCAATGTGGCAGGTGCTGTGAAATCCAATAAGATTAAGAAAACAGCCACTTCCGATTTTATGGAGATTGAGAAGCAAAGGGGAATCTCTGTGGCCACTTCTGTTATGGGATTCGAGTATCAGGGAAAAAAGATTAATATACTGGATACACCCGGTCACCAGGACTTTGCCGAGGACACCTTTCGTACACTCACCGCGGCAGATAGTGTGATCATTGTGATTGATGCGGCCAAAGGGGTCGAGGCACAAACCAGAAAACTGATGAATGTTTGCCGAATGAGGAAGACTCCGGTGATGGTCTTTGTGAATAAACTGGACAGACCCGCTCTGGATCCCTTTGAATTGCTTGATGAGATAGAGCAGGAACTGGAAATTCATGTACACCCTTTGAGCTGGCCTGTGGGTATGGGGCCCGATTTCAGAGGGGTTTACAACAGGTTTGAGAAGATCTTTCGTTCCTTCAACGGTGTCAGCAAGCAGACCATTGGTGAATTGGTCGAGTTTGATGACCTGAATGATACGAGACTCACGAAGGTCATTTCTCCTCATCTGGAGAAGTTGCAGGAGGAGCTGGAGCTGATCGAAGGGGTCTATCCGGACTTCAACGTGCAGGAGTACCTTGAGGGTAACACTGCTCCCCTCTTCTTTGGAAGTGCGCTCAATAATTTTGGTGTGCGTGACATTCTGGATTGTTTTGTGTCAGTGGCTCCTGCACCCAACTTTATTGAGACTGAAGAGCGAAAGGTAGATCCTGCCGAAGAGAAATTTTCCGGATTTGTCTTTAAGATACATGCCAATATGGATCCCAAACATCGCGACAGACTGGCCTTTATCAAAATCGCTTCCGGGAAGTTTGAACGCAATAAGGGGTATATCCATGTACGGAGCGGGAGACAAATGAAATTCTCCAGCCCTACCTCATTTATGGCCGAAAAAAAGTCGGTCATTGATGAAGCTTATCCAGGCGACATAGTGGGAGTACACGATACGGGCAACTTAAAGATAGGGGATGCGGTCACCGAGGGTGAAAAGATCCATTTTAAAGGGATCCCCAGCTTTTCGCCCGAGCTTTTCAGGTATGTGGAGAATGATGATCCTATGAAATTCAAGCAATTGGCGAGGGGACTGGATCAGCTGATGGATGAAGGGGTAGCTCAGTTGTTTGTGGGTGTGGCTACTGGTCGCAAGATCATCGGAACCGTTGGTGCTCTTCAGTTTGATGTCATTCAGTACAGGCTTCAGCATGAGTATGGAGCCAAGTGCAGATATGAACAGCTTGCCATGTATAAAGCGTGCTGGATAGAGACCGGGGACACGGCGCAACTAAAGGATTTCAGACTTCGCAAGTACCAGCAATTGGCCACCGACAAAGAGGGCAGGGAGGTTTATATGGCAGAGTCGCCATATGCACTGCAGATGGCTCAGGAAAAATTTCCGAACATCACTTTTCACTTCAATTCGGATTTCTGACATCAGCCCCAAATGATTATCTTTCGACATGTAATCTTAACACTTTTCTAATGATATTCCGAAGTTCAATATCTGCCATCCTGTGCATGACAGCCGTGGCCTTGATAGCTCAGCATCCTGACTGGGAGGGGGGGTATGCCGATGGTTGTACCACCATTACTGCCGGTAAGGCGGCCACAGCCGATGGATCGGTAATCACCTCACATACTGACGACAGTCACCGTACCCGTTCCTGGATGGATATAACTCCTGCCAGAAAGCATTCCAGGGGGGCTGCCTCCACCATGTACAAGAGGGTAGCCTGCGATTCCTTTATGATGCCCACATATAGTCACATTCCCATTGGAGAGATCCCTCAGGTGAAGAAGTCCTACCACTATCTGAACACAGCCTATCCCTCTATGAATCAGTATCAGGTAGGCATAGGTGAATCTACTTTTGGAGGACGGAAAGAGTTGCAATCCGATGAAGGATTGATCGATTGTCAGCGTCTGTGTCAGCTCATGCTGGAACGATGCAAAACCGCACGGGGAGCCATTGAGCTCGCAGGGGAACTTCTTTCCGCCTATGGGTGGAATGATTTTGGAGAATGTCTTACCATCGCCGATAAAACAGAGGTTTGGCATTTGGAGATCCTAGGGCCCGGAAAAGGTAAAGTAGGTGCAGTATGGGCTGCTCAGCGTGTGCCGGATGATCACATTTCAATCAATGCCAACGCCAGTACCATCAAGCAGATCGACCTGGATGATACGGATCACTTCAAGGCCAGTGCAAATGTATTTCAGGTAGCTGCAGAACAGGGCTGGTGGAGAGAAGGGGAGGAGTTCCGGTTTTGTTATGCCTATGCCCCTGAAAGCCGGACATCTCTGGCAGCCAGACGCAGGGAATGGAGAGTGTTTGACCTGCTGGCCCCCTCGCTTACACTGGATCCCCATGCGGAGAACTATCCCTTTTCGGTGAAACCTGACAAACCTGTTACTCTTGCAGATTTAAGAAGGGTTTTCTCCGACTACTATGAGGGTACTCCCTTCGATATGACCAAAGATATGAGAGTAACCGATGAGGAGGGGAACAGTGTGATCTCTCCCCTGGCCAATCCTCATCTCCCCTACGATATGAATAAACTCTTTCGTATCAACGGAGGCTGGGGATGGAGAGGCGAGCGTACCATAGCCCGCTGGTACACCATGTACGCGACCATCATACAGTGCAGGGATTGGCTGCCGGACGAAATTGGAGGGGTAGTATGGCTGGCTCAGGATAATGTATCCACTTCCATCTATATTCCCATATATTGCTCAGTTACAGATCTGCCGGAATCTTATAAAACCCCGGGAAGGCCCAACGGCTATACCACTCAATCGGCCTGGTGGGCTTTTAACCGGTTGGGTACTCTTACAGCTCAACGATGGGGAGAGATGCGATATGATGTGAACCGGGTGTGGGATCCATGGCAAGCTGAGCTTTTTGATGCGCAAAAAGCGTTTGAGGATCAAGCGCTTGAAATATACCGGAAGGGGGATCATGAAACGTTGAGCAGGACTCTTACCGACTATACCCTCCTTTGGGGCAACAAGGTAGTTCATAAAGCATGGGAACTGGGCGATATGCTCTGGACCCGGTATGATGAAAAGTTTTAGATCATGAACGAATATCACCCTAAACGGGGATTTGCCAGTGATAATAATGCTGGAGTTCATCCCGACATCCTGAAAGCCCTGGAATCAGTGAACCGGGGGCATGAAATTGCCTATGGTGATGATCCTTACACGGTCAGGGCAATACAACATATGAAACAGCTTTTTGGCGAGGAGACCGGGATTTTCTTCGTTTTTAACGGTACAGCCGCCAATGTTCTGGGACTCTCATCCGTCACTCATCCTTATCATGCGGTGATCTGTCCCGATACAGCGCATATCCATGTGGATGAATGTGGAGCTCCCGAGAAGTTTACGGGGTGCAAGCTGCTTACGGTGCAAACACCCGACGGGAAACTCACTGTGGATGGTATTGCCGGCCACATGCAAGGGATCGGATTTGAGCATCATGTACAACCCCGCGTCGTTTCTATCACTCAACCCACTGAACTGGGCACGCTCTATTCACTGGAAGAGATCCGGGAGATTGCAGCATACACCCATCAGCACGATATGATCCTTCATATGGATGGTGCCAGGATCAGCAATGCAGCTGTGGCACTGGGATGCAGTTTTTCTGAAATGACCGGACAAACCGGAGTGGATGTGCTCTCTTTCGGAGGGACAAAGAACGGGTTGATGTATGGCGAGGCTGTGGTCTTCTTCAACCGTGACCTGTGTGAAGATTTCAAATACCGCAGAAAACAAGGTATGCAACTGGCCTCCAAAATGAGATATATAGCCATTCAGTTCGACTCCTACCTGGAGAATGGCCTCTGGAAGCTTAATGCCACACATGCCAACCACATGGCTCAAAAACTGTATCAGGCGGTGAAAGATATCCCGCGGGTAGAGATCACTCAGAAAGTGGAATCCAATGCTGTCTTTGCACGTATTCCAAAAGAGATGATAAAGGAATTGCAGGATCACTACTTCTTTTACGTATGGGATGAGTTCACTTCGGAAGTACGCTGGATGTGTTCCTATGATACTACTGACGAAGATATTGACGGATTTGTGTCTCTCCTGAAAACCCTGATCGGTTAACCCATCGTATTATCTGGGAAGCAACAGGGAACTGTCACCGTAGCTTAAGAACCTGAACCGGTTTTGCAAGGCATAGTCATACACCTTTCTCCAATCCTCTCCGATAAATGCAGCAATTAACAGGAGGAGTGTACTTCCGGGCAGATGAAAATTGGTAATCAATCCACTGAGGGTCCGGAATTTGTAACCGGGGATAATCATCATTCGGGTGGAGAAATGGAGTTGATCCAGCCGGTGTCTGTGGCAAAAATGGATCAGTGCCTCCAGGCTCTGGGCCAGGGTGTAGCTTCCGGGAAGAGCCTCATGATCCCATTGGTCGATCAATAAATCAACGGGCGACATGCTAGCATCTGACAGCACCTTCACTCCCAACCAGTAGAGCGATTCCAGGCTACGGGTACTTGTGGTTCCCACTGCAATCAGGTTGTCTGGTTGAGCTGCCCATTGTTCCAGGAACGAGGGGGATATAACTACCCATTCAGCGTGCATGTGGTGATTTCGGGCATCCCTCTCTTTTACCGGCACAAAGGTGCCAGCTCCCACGTGGAGTGTGAGTTCAGCAGTTCTCTTTCCAAATTGCCGAAGCCTGGTCAGCATTTCATCTGTAAAATGAAGACCTGCTGTGGGGGCTGCCACCGAACCCGGATGGTGACTGTAAATGGTTTGATAGCGTTCCCGGTCACTCTCTTCTGCCTCTCTGTTCAGATAGGGGGGAATGGGTGTACTGCCTGCATCCTCTATGATCTCTCCAAAGGTCAGTCCGGGTACATCCCAGGTGAATTGAATGGTGAAACTGTCATCGGTCTGTTCCCTGATCAATGCAACCAAAGTAACCTTTATCCCTTTGAGTACTGTTTCAAGGGAAATGGTTCCCTCTTTCCATTTTTTCGCATTGCCAACCATGCACTTCCATGTGGTGGTCTGGGTCGCCTGGAATGATTGTTCATAATCCGCCGGGTCCACAGGTTCGAGGCAGAATACCTCTATCCTGGCACCTGTTGATTTGTGAAATAACAGCCTGGCCTGAATGACGCGGGTATTATTGAACACTAACCAGGATCCCTCAGGCAGGATTTCTGGCAGGTCCCTGAAGGAGCAGTGATCCAAACTACCCTCCCTGTAATGTAGCAATCGGGATTGATCCCGGGTTCCAATGGGATATTTCGCTATGTACGATTCTGGCAGATCGTACCTGAAATTCTCAATATGGATCTTCTCCTTGTTCACCCTGTTCTGCTATAGAAGTCCGCAAACGTACTTCTAGTTTTGCATTTATGAAAGTTTACACAGGAAAATTAGTTAAATTTGTACCGATCTTTAACTTATTGCAGCAGTTGGTCTCATCGCTGCAGTTCCTTGGATCTGCAGAGGAAAGTCCGGGCAGCACAGGGTACCGCACTGTTGAAAAACAGATGTCTGTGAAGGCATGAAGGCAAAGAAGAGAATGACCGCTTCGGTTTCGGAGTAAGGGTGAGAAGGTGGAGTAAGAGCCCACCAGTGTGACGGGCGACCGTTACAGCTGTTTGTCCTGCGGGCTGAAAGGCCATGTATACCGGTGTAAAAAAGGCGACCCGTTTCTGCCGGGGGGTAGGCCGCTTAGAAAAATGATGGGAATCCTGTTAATCGGGATACAGAACCTGGCTTATACATCTGCTGCATTCTTTTAACCGCCTCAAAAGGGCGGTTTTTTTCATGGGCACAAATAGCCTGTTGAAGGATCTTTCTTTGATGGGAAAGAGGGGAGATGGCGGATTATTGATTACCCGGTTTTTCGAAGAGGGAAGGATCGATTCTCTTATTGAATTCCACCTTCTCTATCTGTATGATGCTGACTTCTTCGCCATCTATTTTTGTCACCACATAATGAGAAACAGGGATTCCCTTTACCAATTTATAATCCTTGAGCTGGATTTCTATTTCCTTCTCGGATCCTCCCATAATCTGATTCGTTTTAATTGAGGTGATCATATGGGTTTTCCGGTTAATAAAGAAGTGTTGTTGCTCTTCGGATTCTGTGGTGAGTGTTACATGGCTGGCTTTCCCATCCTCTGACACTCCGGTCAACTCCAGTCTGTTTCCTTTTTTTTGGTAGTCCCAGAGTGGATTCTCGAACTCTGCCTGATTGAGAATGGCTTTCAACTCGACTTCCGACATCTCCTTTGGCTCCGGGATACCCATAGAGGGTGCAAATATCCAGGCGGTCTCTCCGTTGTAAGATTGTATCACTTTGTTTCCCTGAAATTCCCCTTCGATCCTAAGACGGTTTGGACGTGACTGATACTTGGTAAATGTGGATTCAATTCCTGCCATGGACATGATGTTCTTTCCTCTGGTAATGATGGTTTCCACCTTATTCATCTTCTCCTGTTCCGCTGCCTTGAAGTGTGTTTCCAATACGTTGTCCAGCTCCTGGGATTGGAGGTTTGATAAGGTGAGGACAGTGATAACAACAGATATGAATAGTTTAGGCATGGTCTTTAGGGTATTATCAACAGACAAAATTACATATTTATGATCACTTCCCTGATCTGGATTAACTTCTTTAACAGGTTCTCCAGCTTGTCAAGCGAAAGCATATTGGCTCCATCCGATTTGGCTGAACCGGGATCGGGATGGGTTTCCAGGAACAGTCCATCAGCACCCACTGCAATCCCTGCCCTGGCCATGGTCTCTATGAGATCTGGCATTCCCCCTGTGACACCTTCTGGCTGATTGGGTTGCTGCAGTGAGTGAGTAACATCCAGAATTACCGGAAAACCAAAACTCTGCATTTGAGGAATTCCCCGGTAATCTACCACCAGGTCACCATATCCAAATGTAGTGCCCCGTTCGGTAATTAGTACTTTCCTGTTTCCCGATTTAACCAGCTTATCTACGGCAAATTTCATGGCCTCGGGCGAAAGAAACTGTCCTTTTTTGATGGAAACCGCTCTGTCTGTTCCTGCACACGCAACCAGCAAATCGGTTTGTCTGCTCAGAAAAGCGGGAACCTGCAATACATCAACTATTTCTGCGGCTTTTACAGCCTCTTCCCGGGTATGAACATCGGTGATCACCGGTACGGAAAAATGATTTCTTATCTCCTCCAGGATCTGAAGAGCAGCATCATCTCCAATCCCTGTAAAAGAATCTAGGCGGGAACGGTTAGCTTTCCTGTAGGATGCCTTAAAGAGTAAAGGAAGTGTAAGCTTGTCACTCAATTTCACAAGATGCTCAGCAATGGTGAAAGTCATCTCCCTGCTTTCCACCACACAAGGACCAGCGATAAGCAAGAACCCGTTTGTTCCAGTATGATTCAGTGCTGGGATCATCGACCCTATATCGATTCTATTCTCCTTTTCCATAAGTTTTCATCTCCTTCCACAAATGATGTAATCGTTTTCGCATTTCCTCCTCCCTGGCATTGTTTCCCGGCGAATAGAACTGTTGATTCTTAAGTTCTTCGGGAAGATAATGCTCCGCCACGAAATGCTCTTCATAACTATGCGCATATTTGTATTCCTCTCCGTATCCCAGATCCTTCATAAGTGAGGTGGGAGCGTTCCTCAGGTGCAAAGGGACTGAAAGATTACCTGTTTTACGCACACTCTCCATGGCATCGTTAATGGCAGCATAGGCCGAATTGCTTTTAGCTGAAGCCGCCAGGTATATGGCAGTCTCCGATAAAATGATACGTGCCTCCGGCATTCCGATCATATGAACTGCCTGAAAGCAGTTGGTGGCCATGAGCAGTGCATTTGGATTGGCCAGTCCGATATCTTCCGACGCGAGAATCACCAATCTTCTGGCTATGAACTTGATATCCTCTCCACCTTCCAGCATCCTGGCCAGCCAGTAAACGGCTGCATCCGGATCGCTTCCCCGGATAGATTTAATAAAGGCTGAAATGATATCGTAATGCATCTCCCCGTTCTTATCATACAGGGCCATGTTTTCCTGAAGCCGCTCTTTCACCATGTCATTGGTGATGGGAATGGTCTCCTCCGAGTTGAATTCAGGATCTGAGCACTCTGCTTTCACCACTACTTCCAACGTATTCAGCAACTTCCGTGCATCTCCGCCGGAGTATTGAAGCATGGCTTCATTCTCTTCAATAGTAATCTCCAGTTTCTTGAGATAGCCATCTTTTTCCAGGGCTCTTTTCAACAGTTCCAGCAGATTCTCCTTGTTTAGTGCATTCAGTACATATACCTGACAGCGCGAAAGCAGGGGAGAGATGACTTCGAAAGAGGGATTTTCTGTGGTGGCCCCAATGAGTGTAACCACTCCCTGTTCCACTGCACCCAGCAGAGAATCCTGTTGTGATTTGCTGAATCTGTGGATCTCATCGATAAAAAGCACCGGATTTGGTTTATTGAAAAACTGTAGTTTTTTTGCCTTATCAATCGTCTCCCTCACATCTTTTACACCCGACTGCACTGCGCTCAGGCTATAGAAAGGGCGATCCATCTGACGAGAGATGATACTGGCCAGTGTGGTCTTGCCCACACCAGGGGGCCCCCACAAAATAAATGAACTTAGGGAACCCGATTGTAACATTTTGCGTATAACAGCATTGGGACCTACCAGATGTTCCTGGCCAATGAAGTCATCCAATGATCCGGGACGCATCCGGTCAGCCAGCGGTTGATTGGGAAACTGGATACCAGGTGCCATGAAGACAAATTTAGTTTTTTTAATTTTGAAGTTGCTATTAAACCCTATTCATATGTACCGTTTCAGACTTGTTTCCGGCATGTTGATGAGTTTCATTGTGCTGGGATTAAATGCTCCTGTCAGGGCTCAGGACCTGACCATGGATTTTGTCTATGGAGGAATCGATGATGCTGAGCAGATACTGAGGGAGTACCTCAGGCCCTACGCTAATGTGCTGGGATCGGATCTCAATGCAGGCTGGTACAATACGGCACGACCTCATAAGCTGGGTGGATTGGATGTGACTGCTACGGTGAGCTGGGCCAAAGCACCCTTGTCAGCGCTTACCTATGATTTAAATGAGTTGAATCTGAGTGATAATGCGGTTAAAAGTCCCGATGGACTGGCCCCTACCATTGCCGGGAAACAGGAGAGCCGGCCTGAGGTTTCTTATTCCCAATCGGTGGATCTGGGCGAGGGCTCCCAGGATGTGGAATACGCCCGATACACATTACCAGATGGAACAGGCGTGGATTTCTTTCCCCTTCCCATGGGACAGCTTACTGTGGGATTACCCTTGGGTACCGATGTCTCTGCTCGTTTTGTACCTCAGATGGGCTTAAGTGATTACGGTGAGATTGGTCTGTGGGGAGTAGGAGGCAAGCACTCCATCTCCCAGTGGCTTCCATTCATAAAGCGACTAAAATTTCTTGATATCAGTCTGCAGGGTGGTTATACCAAGGTCACCTCTTCTGCCTATGTGTTGGTAGAGCCTCAGGATGTGGAGGTTATCCCCGACAAGGTATATAACTGGGATGACCAGCTTGTCATTCAAAAAGTGGAGGGTTGGAGTACCAACCTGATTTCCTCCCAAACCGTTGCGGTGTTCACTTTTTACCAGGGCATTGGGTATGCCAGCTCTTTGGTGGAACTGGAGTTGGAGGGGCATTACCCCATTCATTCAGTCATAACTGAAGAGGGTGACAACCTGGGCAAAACCACATACGAAGTAGTGGAAGATCCCATTGAAATGGAGTATAAGAACTTCAATAACCTGAGAGTAAACGTGGGAGCACGAATAAAGTTAGGTGTATTTACGCTCCATTATGATTTCACTCATACGCTCTATTCCACTCATTCGGTAGGAATGGGAATCAGTTTCAGGTGATCAGAACCCATTGAGGTTCATGGTGACTGTAGGGATGAGAAGCAACCACCCTAGCAGGATGAGGATAGCCATAAAAGGCACTACCCATTTAAACCATTTTTCATAGGGAATTTTAGCTACTCCCAGTACCCCGATCAATACCGGGGATGTGGGAGTGATCATGTTGGTAAAGCCATCCCCCAATTGAAAGGCCATCACAGTAGCCTGGCGCGATACACCTATCAGATCCGAGAATTGGGACATGATGGGCATGGTTAATGCGGCTTTTGCCGAACCGCTGGGAATGACAACGTTGATCAGAGTCTGGATAACATACATCATACTCACCGAAGCAAATCTGCCAAACTCCTGCATCGATTGGGCCACATTAAACAAAAGCGAGTCTATCACCTTTCCATCCTCCAGTATCACAAGAATTCCTCCTGCCAGTCCAACCACCACAGCTGCTGAAAGGATATCCCGCATGCCCTCAATAAAGAGTTTGGTGATATCATTGGCGGTGCGGTTCATGGCGATCCCTGAGAAAATCCCCATCACAAAAAACAGGGTGGCTATCTCCTTTACGAACCATCCGTATCCCATCACTCCCACGATCAGAAAGAGGATGGTGAATCCAAGGAGATTGAGTACAAAGAAGTGAACAGATCTCCTTAACGTGATAAAGCCAGAAAGTGTGAATAAAACGGTGATGACCGGTAAAAACCAGAAGGTATATTCACTATTCCCGATCCTTAAGGTAGATAAGGGTTCCAGTATGGAAAAAACAATCATTCCTCCCAACAATATTACATAGGAAATCCAGGCAGACAGAGGGGTGTGGTATTCCAGCTGGTTCAAATCCACTTTCCCTTTGCCCCGCCAATAGCTGTCAGAGCTGTATACCGGTGAGGCTTCAGGATTTTTTCGGATCCGGGCAGCATACCGCAACACCCATCCTATGCCCACACTATTAATTACCAGCCAGACAAAAAGCCTGTATTCGATGCCGGAAAAAAGAGGGAGACTGGATAAACCCTGGGCAATCCCGATGGTGAAAGGGTTTAACAGAGCTCCTGCAAATCCTAAACCTGCTCCTACGAAACACATGCTAAGCCCCACGATGGAGTCATATCCCATAGAGATGGATAGGGGAACAAAAATGATTATAAAGGCAATGGTCTCTTCGCTCATCCCAAATGTGGCGCCGAAGACGCTGAATATAAACATTATCATAGTGATAATCATGTTGTCTACCCCAATCCATTTGAAAAGTCTCAACTTTTCCAGCTTTCGTACTCTGCTCAAAAAGGATTGAATGCCCACATCGATGGCTTTGCTGTCATTCATGATCCAGAATGCGCCACCAATGATCAGAATGAAGATGATAATATCAGCCTTTCCGGCAAACCCGTCAAACAGTGCACTGAAGACTTGCCAGGTCTGAGGAATTTTTTCCGCATTATGGTAGGATCCTTCAATAATGACTTCTCTTGGGGTTCCGTTTACATCTACTGTCTCTCTTTCAAACTCTCCTCCAGGCAGTAACCATGTAACTACAGCTGCCAGCAGTATAAAGGAGAAGACAATCACGTAAGTATGAGGTATAGCGACTTTTCTGGCCATAGGATAAATGATAAAATTGATTTACAAATATGCTTGAAAATTTCAAACGGCATAATATTTCTTATTTTTAGATACTATTTGAACCATGGATATGCTAAAACCCTTACTTGTACCTCTCGTGCTCTTATATCTGCTTTCCACCTCCTCCTCAGGACAAGACAACAGTAAGATCGACAGCCTCATCCATCTGTTGAATAGTGGGAGTCATGATTCTACTTGTTCGAGGATCTCATTCGAAATTGCAGCGGAATATCTGGATATGGATACTACTTTGGCTATAGAATATCTGGAGAGGGGAAAAAGAATTTCGATGGAACTGGAGAATACTAGAGGGCTGGGACAATATTATGGTTTATTGGGCAAGATGCATTCCTATCATGGAAATTATGATCTCTCACTGCTTTATTATGATCGGGCGCTGGGCTATTTTTCGGAAGCAGATGATGATATGAGTTATTACGAAACCGTTAAGAACAAAGGAAATGTCCATCTCTTCAGGTCTGAGTATACCGAGGCGATGAACTATTATAACAGTGCGCTCGATTTCTACAAAAGACAGGGCTACACTCTGGGTATCAGCCGATGTCTGAATAATATGGGTATCATTTATAAAAACCGGGGTGAATATGTGGAGGCGCTTTCAGTGTATGAAGAATCTGTCTTGTATCTGGATGAAGAGATAGATGCTGTTGATATTGCTCAAGCCTATATTAACATGGGTAACGTGTTTGTCTATCTCGGGAGCTATGAAGAGGCTCTGGAATACTTTGAGGACGCCTTAGAGGTAACAGAAAAGCAGAATAATTTGAAAAGCATGGCCTTGTGCCTGGCCAATCTTGGCGTGGTGCAGAATAAATGCAGTAATTATGCAGAGGCACAGAAGTTATATACACGTTCCCTTCAGGTATCTGATTCCATACATGATCCCATCCAGATATCCAATTGCCTGATTAATCTGGGTACCAATTATTCGGATATGGGCAACCATGAGAAGGGACTTGAATATGTCAGGAGAGGGATGGAGATCAAAATGGATCTTGGCGATGAACGTATCATCTCCAACTGTCACATCCATATGGCGGAGATCTATTATGCCATGAAGGAATACGAGACAGCCATAGATCTGTTCGAGACAGCCATCCCGGAAAAGGAGAAGCTGGGGGATCAGGAGGGGCTGGTCAGGTGTTTCCTGGGACTGGGATCCATCTATTTGGATGTGAAAGATTACTCTGAAGCTACCATGATTACCAACGTGGCCTTGGATAAAGCAATGGATATCAGATCCTTAGAGCATATCGCGGCAGGATTTGGAATTAAAAGAAAAATTGCGGAAGCTAATGGGGACTTTCGATCTGCTTACCAGTTTGCCACGCAATACTTCCAGTATAGTGATAGCCTTATGAACGAAGCTATTTCAAAGGCCGGGATGGAACTGGAATTCAAGTATCGGTCCAAGGGGCTTGAACAGGAAAATGAGAACCTCCGGATACAGTCAGATCTCACCGCTCAATTGATGCGAAAACGAAATGCCTTTATGAGAAGTATGGCAGGAATTGCCTTATTGCTGGCATTGGGATTGGTGCTGGTATACTATTTTTTGCGTCGATTGCGGTTCACTTCGCAAAAGCTGGAGGAACAGAATGTGATCATCACCCGGCAAAACCTGAAGCTGGATAATCTGAACAAAACTAAGGACCGGATGATGTCCATTATTGCTCACGATCTGAGAGGAACCATTGGCAATCAGCTGACTGCACTTGAGGTATTCCACCAGGTGGGAAGTGAAAAAGATACAGAGATCAATCAACAGAAATTACTGGGCAGTTTAAAACACTCGGCCACATACTCTCTTGAATTGCTGGAAAACCTGCTTCACTGGTCCCGGCTGGGTGAGAATGAGACCAAGTTTCATCCGGAAGAGGTTAATCTGGAGTTCCTCATTGCTAGCTGTATAGCACTTTTTGATGAAACTGCAGCTAATAAGGGTATACGGTTTCAACTACAAGTAGTGGAGCCTCTTGTTTGCCGGGTCGACCGTATAATGATTGAGATCATATGTAGGAACCTGATCTCTAATGCCATTAAGTTTTCCAATCCTGGGGGTATTATCACTGTGGGAGCAGAAGTGAAAGGAGGCAACCTGTTTTTCAGGGTGGCTGATACTGGTGTGGGGATGACTAAAGACCAGATCGGAAAATTAAACAGAAGAGACGGTTTTACCTTACCCGGTACAGCCAATGAGAAAGGAGCTGGAATCGGATTGACACTGGTGAGCGAGTTCACCGCCATGCACCAGGGAGATATTAAAATCACCAGTGAACCAGGAAAGGGTTCCAGCTTTATGGTGATCATTCCCTCCGTAAATTGATTATTTTTACCATGCGAAGAGACAGCATGGGAACCATTGACCGATATACCGCACCTGTACAAAAAATGATCCACAGCCAGTACAGGGGACTTATTCGTACCTGCAGCAGTGAGTATGGTAAGGAGTCTATGAAACTGGTAAGGAAATCATTTGACTTTCTGGTCGAATCCGTAGAGGAAAAGCAGACATTTCATGGAATTCACCTGGTGGAGTATGCGACGACACTTGCCAGGATGACGGTCAAAGAGATGGGCATAGACCCCCTGGGTTTATCGGCAACTCTTATCATGCTGTGTGTTGAGATCAACCAGATCCCGGTGGAAGAGGTAGAAAAGAAAGTGGGAGGAAGAACGGCCACTATAGTGGAAGAGCTATTGAAAATCAGCAACCTGAACATCACCACGTCAATTGATCAGGCAGAAAATATGCGGAATCTGATTCTGACTCTGGCTACTGACTTTCGGGTTATTCTGGTAAAGATTGCAGAAAGGTTACACCTGATGCGAACGTTGGAAGGACTAAATGAAAAGGAGCAGATTGCTTTGGCATGTGAAGCAAAGTATATCTATTCACCACTTTCGCACCGATTGGGATTATACAATGTAATGTCGGAGATGGAAGATATCTCAATGTGTGTGCTGGAGAAGGAATCATATCAAAGCATCGCTGAGAAACTGAAAGCCTCCACCAAGCGCAGGAATAAGTTTATCAGGGAGTTCATCCAACCCATCCAGGAGGATATAGAAGAAGAGAAGTTCAAGGCTGAGATCAAAGGACGTCCAAAAGCCATCTCCTCCATTTGGAGAAAAATGCGAAAGCAGAAAGTGGAGTTTGAAGAGGTATATGACAAGTTTGCCATACGAATTATCGTCGATACCCCTTTGAAGAAGGAAAAGGCAGACTGCTGGAGGGTATATTCCATCATCACAGATCACTACCAGCCTAATCCTGAGCGGTTGCGTGACTGGATCTCCGCACCCAAATCCAATGGGTATGAATCGTTGCACACCACTGTAGTGGTGCCGGGAGGTGAATGGGTGGAAGTTCAGATCCGGACCAGGCGGATGAATGAGATCGCAGAGAAAGGACTTGCGGCACACTGGAAATACAAGGGAATTAAAGGTCAGGCTGGGATTGACCAATGGATAGAGAAAGTCCGGGAAACTCTTAAGAGTTCAGATCTGGAGGCTGCTAACCTGTTGGAGGACCTGAAACTGAGTCAGTTCAGTAAAGAGATATTTGTTTTTACACCCAACGGAGATCTGAAGAAGTTTCCCGAAAATGCCACTGTACTTGATTTTGCATATGATATTCACACAGATGTGGGAGCATCTTGTGTAGGGGCCAAAGTGAATGGAAAAAACGTGCCTATTCGCTATAACCTGAAGAATGGAGATAAAGTAGAGATACTGCGGTCAAAGAATCAAAAGCCGAAAATAGACTGGTTAAATGTGGTGGTTACGTCAAAGGCGAAAGGAAAGATCAAACAGGCCCTTAAAGAGACGAAACTTAAGGAGTCAGAGCATGGAAAAGAGATTCTTAAAAGGAGGTTTAGAAACTGGAAAATCGAGTTTAACGACAGCAGCGTAAGAAAGGTGATCCAGCACTTCAAGTACAGAGACGCCATTGACCTCTATTTCGATATCGCTACTGAAAAGATCGACCTGCTACTGATCAAGGAGCTGCTAACCATTGAGAAGAAGCTGGAGGAGCCAAAACCGGAAAAGATTGATGTGGATGGATTAGAGAGGGTGGTAAGCAGTGCAACACAAGAGTCGGGAGATTTTCTTGTGATTGATGAGAAACTGGCAAATGTGGATTATAAGTTGTCGCCCTGCTGCAATCCCATTCACGGTGATACCATCTTTGGATTTGTGACCATAAGTGCTGGAATCTCGATCCACAGAATGAATTGTCCGAATGCTCAACAGTTGTTATCCCGCTACGGATACAGAGTAGTGAAGGCAAGGTGGAGCAAGGTGGAAAAAGGCGCTTTTTTCCCGGTAACTTTACGGATTACAGGAGTAGATGATCTGGGCATAGTAAGCAACATATCGGATGTGATCACAAAAGATCTTCAGGTGAACATGCGCTCCATTTCCATCGACACCCATGACGGGATGTTTGACGGAAGCATTACCCTGTTCGTAAAGGATACCCAGCACCTGGAAGCACTCATCCGGAAACTCAAGAAAGTCAAAGGCGTAATGAACATCCGCCGTCGGGAAAGTTAGTCCTCAGCCCTCAGTACTCAGTACAGTTTAACCACTCTTCCCCCATCACCCATCACCCTAATACCTCGGATCTGGCTTATAAGGTAGTTTGGCCATCTTCTCTACCGTCATTCCGGGAAATCCGAATTCCTGGGTGATCTCTCCGTATATAAGGTAAATGCCCTGTCCTTTATAAGGGTATCGCTTGAGCGAATCTGGGAAATTCACCACATCAAAGAATTCACCCTCCGTGTCGAGAAAGGTTCCGAAATTCATCCACTGTTTATGTTTGGTACGTACATTTTTGACAGTTACCAGGTTGCCAAGCATGCGGGCCTTCTTCCCCAAATGCTGAAGCATGTGACGGGCCAATATCTGACCCCGAAAGGTGGTTTGTAGCAGTTCAAAGGCAGGGATTGTGACAGAGAATCCCAGGATCTCCAACTCATCATAGCTGTTTTCAAGAGCGGTCTGTTCCAGTTCGGGGAGTTCAAATTCCCGTTTCTGCACAGGAAACAGATCACGCATGGGGTCCTTCTTCTTGTGGTTGCCAAGGATCAGGTGAGCATCCCACAGCAGAGATTTCTTGCTCTTCCCTGTGAAGCGGAGGGCATCGATTCTGATCAGGATGATGACCTGTTCCAATCCGATGGGAACACGTTGAAGAAAGTCTTCCAGGCTCTGGTATTCCCCCCGGTTATCCCGCTCATTCAGGATCATCTCTGAGGTCTGCTGCTCCAGGTTCTGAAGATGAATGAACCCGATGAAAATATCTTTACCGGTGATGGAGGTTTTGTACCAGCTCCGGTTGACGCAGGGGAGGTGGATGTCTGCGCCCCAGCGCCGGGCTTCATTGAAATAGACCCAGGTGCGGTAATACCCTCCGAAGTTATTGATCACCGCTGTCATGAACTCCAGCGGGAAATGGGTTTTAAGATAGAGCGACTGAAAGCTCTCCACAGCAAAAGAGGCGGAATGGGCCTTGGAAAAGGAGTATCCGGCAAAAGAGCTGATCTGTCGCCACACCTCATGAGTGAGTTCATCCGTATAGCCCCGGTCGTGACAATTATCAAAGAATCGCTGTGCGATCCGGTCGAACTCTTTCCGGGATCTGTACTTGCCACTCATGGCCCTCCGCAGCACATCCGCATCAGCCAGATCCAGTCCGGCAAAATGGTGGCAGATCTTGATCACATCCTCCTGGTACACCATGACCCCATAAGTCTCCTTCAATTGTTTTTCCATGATAGGGTGGAGGTACTCAAAGTCATACGGGTGATGGAACCTGTGTATATACTCCCTCATCATGCCCGATTGAGCCACACCCGGCCGGATGATGGAACTGGCAGCCACCAGGATGCGATAGCTGTCACACCTGAGCTTGGTGAGCAGTCCGCGCATGGCCGGACTTTCGATATAGAAACAGCCGTTGGTCTCTCCCGATTTAAGCTGACCCAGCACCGCCTCATCCTTTTTAAACTCATCGACCCGGTGTACATCTACCCGGATACCCCGGTTCTGATGGATAATCTCAGCACACTCCTTGATGTGCCCGATGCCACGTTGGCTAAGGATGTCAAGCTTTTCAAATCCCAGGGTTTCGGCCACGTACATATCCCACTGGGTAGTGGGCAGCCCTTTGGGGGGCAGATCAAGTGCCGTATACGCCGTAAGAGGCTCCTCTGAGATGAGTACACCTCCGGCATGAATGCTTCTCAAATTAGGAAAATCCAGTAACAGACTTCCCGCCTCGTAAATGCGCCGGGTAATATGGTTCCTGTTGAGCTCGTTTTCAGGTTCTTTTACCAACAGGTCGATCTCCTCCTTGGGCAGACCATATACCTTGCCCAGCTCCCGGAAAATGGAACGGTCCCTGAACGTGGAGATGGTTCCGATAAGTGCCGTATGGTTCCGGCCGTATCTCTTAAAGATGTAGTCCAGCACCTCGTCCCGTTCCTTCCAGGAGAAATCGATATCGAAATCGGGGGGACTGGTCCGTTTGGGATTGATGAAGCGCTCGAAATAGAGGTCCAAGTCTATGGGGTCCACATCGGTGATCTTCAAGCAGTAAGCTACTATGGAGTTGGCACCGCTACCTCTTCCCACATGATAGAAGCCGCGCGCCATGGAGTACCGGATCACATCCCAGGTAATCAGGAAGTAGGAGGAAAACCCCAGACGGTCGATGATCTCCAGCTCATGCTTTACCCGTTTTAAGGCCTCTTTGTTTCTGTTCCCATAGCGGTATCCCATTCCTTCCATGGCCAGTTTCTCCAGCAGGATCTTATCATCCTGGCGCGTCCCGGTGAAGCTCTTCTTGTTCTTTACAGTCGTAAAGTCAAAATCCATCCAGCAATCCTTCAGGATCCGCTCGCTGTTCATCCGTATTTCGGAGTAATCGCCGTAAGCGCAAAGCAGGAGATCGGGTGATAGCAAAACTTCACTCTCATCAGCCATCTGTTCCGGTTTCAACTGGCTCAGCAGTATATTATGATCGATGGCCCTGAGGTGCCGGTGCAATGCATGGTCCTTCTGATGAAGGAAGGTGACAGGCTGGCGTACAACAAGCCTGGAACGGTCTGAATTCCACCGGGAAGTGAGGATCTTGTTCACCTCCCCCGGCCTGACACCAATCAGCTCCTGATCTCTCAGCTTTGGACCGTTGGAACGCCTCCTTTTATTCCCCCATCCGGGAGTCTCCCAGGGATTATCCTTAAAATCGTAAACAAACCATACATCCTCCAGGGGCGGGGCCCGATCCGGCATGGGAAGCCCTGTCTCGGTGTGGTAGGAAAGGAATTCGTTCAGTTCCCTGAAGCCATTGGGATTTCTTGCCAGTCCCGCATAAAGATACCTGTCCCCGTTCCGGAACTCGATCCCTGCAATGGGATGTACTCCTTGTTCATTGCAGGCTTTCACAAAATCGACCATCCCCGTGGAATTGTTGATGTCGGTCAGGGCCAGTGCCTCAATGCCCAGCTTTGCCGCCTCTTCCACCAGTGTCTCCACCGCCATGGTCCCATACCTCAGGCTGTAATATGAATGGTTGTTTAAGTACACTCGCTTAGTTTTTAGTGCCTGGTGTTCAGCACTCAGTACTCGGTACTCAGTACAGCCACCCGATCACCCATCACCCAATCACCTATACCAATATCGCCATCTCCGGTTTTTCAGGTTATCGACTTGTTGGCGGTTTTCCGGAGAGGGAACCGCTTTTTGCCGGGAAGATTGTTCTGTTTGCTCTTCCAGGTCGCGAAGTTGAATACCACTGGCTCTTTTAACCGAGTCGGAACCATAGCGCCTGCGCAGTTTGTCCACAGCCAGGTAAAGGTGAACCATCTCCGAAGTGTCTTCGAACAGATTCAGTTGTTGTACTCCGCGAACCAGGCTGGAAAATCTGACTCCCACAAGCCGGATCAGCATGCGCCGCTGATACAATCGCTCGAACAGCTCCCTGGCAATGGGCATCAGCACATGGTCAAAGGAGGTGTAAGGGACTCGTTTTTGCAGGGTATGGGTGTCAAAATTAGAGTAGCGGATCTTCACCGTAACTATGGAAGTGAGCTTCTCCTCTTTACGCAGCTGGAAAGCTAGCTTTTCCACCATGGAGGTGAACAGGTCGTGCAGTCCGGCCACATCCATGGTGTCACGCTGGAAGGTTCTTTCAGTTCCAATGGATTTCCGCTCAGAATACTGGACCACAGGGGTGGGATCGATGCCATTGGCCTTTTTCCAGATCACAATGCCATTTTTTCCCAGCAGGCTGTCCATCATCTCTATAGGAATCTGTCCCAGGGTGCCGATGGTGGATATTCCCATGGAACGCAACAAGTGAAAGGTCCGGTTCCCTATCATAGGCATTTTCCTGATCGAAAGGGGAGAGAGGAAGCCCTTTACCCGTTGATCCGGGACCTCAATTTCCCCGTTGGGTTTTGCCTCCCCGGTGGCGATCTTTGAGACTGTCTTGTTGACTGAAAGGCCATAGGAGATGGGCAGTCCGGTCTCTGTCATAATACGCTGCCTCAATTCATGGGTCCACTGCATGCACCCGAAAAAACGATCCATGCCTGTGATATCCAGGTAGTGTTCATCAATGGAAGCCTTTTCATATACAGGTGCCTGTTCAGCAATGATATCGGTAACTGACCGGGAGTAGCGGCTATAAGCATCCATATCCCCCCGGATCACAATGACTTCGCTGCAGAGCGAGCGTGCCATCTTCATGGGCATGGCCGAATGCACCCCAAACTGCCTCGCCTCGTAACTGCAACTTGAAACCACTCCCCGGTCCGACATGCCTCCGATGATCACAGGCTTCCCTATGAGTTTGCTATTCATCAACCGCTCCACAGATACGAAGAATGTATCCAGATCCATATGCACAATATGTCGTGTCATGCCACTTCATTCGCTTTAGTTGCAACTTTCAACTTTTTACCCTATCTTTGATTAGATATTAATCAATCTTATGATTACAATATAATCATATATCCTGTTTTATGCAACAAATAATCTGAATTTTAAGATGTATTTTGATACCAACATTAAGCTCTTGCGAAAGCGTAGAAAACGTACGCAAGACGAAGTGGCGGCACAGCTCGAGATGAAGAGATCCACCTTAAGTGGATACGAAAACAGGGTGGCACAACCGGGGCTGGACGTGCTGCTTCTATTCTCCGATTATTATCATGTGGCAGTGGATACATTATTGAAGGTGGATCTCTCAACATTGAGTGAAACACAGCTTCGGCAGCTGGAACAGGGGGAGGATGTATTTCTGCGGGGAGGGAACCTGAGGGTGCTGGCTTCCACTGTCAATGCTTCGAACCAGGAGAACATTGAGCTTGTACCCGTAAAAGCCCAGGCCGGTTATACCAATGGATTTTCAGATCCTGAATATATCAGTGAACTGCAGGTATTCCAGTTGCCGTTCCTTTCGGAGGAGAAAAAGTACAGGACCTTTCAGCTTCAGGGCGACTCCATGCTTCCGATTCCTGAAAAAGCATGGGTTACCGGTGAATTTGTAGTTGATTGGAAAGAACTGAAGACAGGGGAGGCGTGTATAGTTCTTACCATGGATGAGGGAATTGTATTCAAGATTATAGAGAACAAAACGGAAGAAGAGGGAACTCTGATCCTATACTCTCTAAACCCGTTGTATGAACCCTTCGAGATCAGGATGAATGAGATCCGGGAAATCTGGAAATTCGTACATTTTATCAGTCATGAGATACCTGAACCTGTTATTCCGGAGAATCAACTTGTACGCACGGTCGCCAGTTTGAAACAAGATTTAGACCGTGTTAAACTAAGTATGCGCCAAAAATGAATGTGAGACTAATTCAACCCGAAATCGTTACCCAGCAGGGTTTCCTGCTTTCTGATCATTTTCAGGTATTGAAGTTGTCCGATCAGATAACCCTCTTTCTCCTCACCATCGCTCATGCAGACAAATTTGTATTTATCGTCTGAAGAGAGATTCAGTGCTTTCAATACTTCTTGGCGAGTCACATTGGACTGATCACAACAATTCAGAAATTCCTTATCAAAATGATCTGCATAGTTTTGTATCAAGCCTATAAGCTCTTCGCTCTCTACAGGGTCCGAACAAACCATCCGCCTGATGGATCCTCCCGCATAGAGTTTTCCTTCAAGCTGTTTGGTGTAGCTGATAATCTTAACTACAGCAAGCGACTCCACGCTCACTACCATTCTGCCTCTGGCGTTCTCAGCTACCACCTCTTTCAACCTGACCTCGCACCCAAATTCCTGTATCTCCTGATCAATCACATAGGGAATAGCGAAGGTAATGCCAGTGGTCCGTGCATCTTCAATAAGCTGCTTGTACCGGGGCTCAAAAATACGAAGAGGAATATCCTCTCCCGGGAACAGAAATACACTTAATGGAAAATAGGGAAGTATTTCAGGTTTTGTTTCCATTTCACACTGGATATAAAAAGTTAACAATTCATATTTCATATTTGTTTAACTTTTAACTTTTGCATCTGCCTTTTACTTTGAACTTTCAACTAAGAACTTTGAACTCCTATGTGTTTTACCATCGAAGTGCATCTCTCAAGAAAGGCCATCGAAAATCGTTTCGCAGTAGACACTTCGGCCCTCTATGACTTTGATTTCAGGTATTTTTACAATGCATTCAGCAATCCAAATATTCCGGTCATTACGCAGAATGATCCCGACCGCATAAGGTTACTGCAGTGGGGATTGATACCTGGCTGGGCTGGAGACCTGAATAAGGCTGAGCAGATCAGGAAAGGTACATATAATGCCAGGTCGGAATCGCTTCATGAGAAGCCCTCTTTTAAGGAACCACTGAGAAGTGGTAGATGCCTGGTAATTGCACATGGATTTTTTGAGTGGCAGTTGGTGAACGGAGTGAAAATACCGTGGTACATCCGGTTAAAGAATGATAATCCATTTGTTTTTGCAGGTCTTTTTGATCAATGGAGGGATCCGGATAGGGGAGATACCTACCAGTCCTTCTCCATAATTACTACTGCTGCCAACCCCCTTATGGCGAAAATTCATAATACCAAACTGAGAATGCCAGTGATACTTCCAGAGGAGAAAGAGCGTGACTGGATAACCGGGGATATCTCATTTCGGAAATCAAAACAGTTGTTATTACCCATCGATCAAGATGCGTTACATGCATACACCATCGCACCTTTGCTCACAAAAAAGGATACGGATCCGGCCAATCCAGATATTATTCAACCCTGTATTTACCCTACATCCGGAACGTTGTTCTGAACTTCTATGCGTAGATATCAACAATAATCTTAGAACTGAAAATCTACAAACAACTAGAATTTAAAGAAATACAAAAGGACTCTACTTGCGATAAACCAATTGTTAATAAAAGTTGTTCATTCAATGTTCAATTCTTCGCCGGAAAACATTTGGATCGAGCTGATAATCCACATACTTTTGGATCTACCAAGTGAGCGATAAAAGGCCACTCAGTTCTTTAAATGATGAAAATCATAAGCAGCCAAGGCAACCTGGAGGCGTGAATATGAGTCACATGAACAGCTAACCAGGTATTGATGCTGTTCTGCCGATCTTCGGATCGGGTTGTTGACTAGAATACCAAATGAGCTGTAACAAGCCCATGCGGAGATTCAAAACAGAAACCGTAGTGTACCTGACAACGCGGTGGAAGTTGTTAACAGGTGAGCATCACGTACTGTCTCCGGACAATACCGATGCAAGTTATTCGATTCGTCGGATAGCAAGAGGGAATTCAAGACTTCGGTCATGTTTTCCGGTCATAATAACCGTAGCTTGGCGCGACTTAGCAACTACGGTAGCTAACGAGTGGAATGGGAACCAGATGCAAATTTGGCTCCCATTCGTGTTTTATACCCCTCCCATTCTTTTGACTAATCGTCATCCAACTGGTGCTAAAGACACAAATTCTTCATATCAAATGCACATATTGTGTGCGAAGAGAGGTGTGTTGGGTATTATAGATGACTATTCGCATGCTCATGATATTGCCGTTAATTTACTGTTATACAAGGAGTAGCATCTATTAACAAATGATCGTTGAAATTCCTACGTTGAACATGTCACTGTGAAATTGTTTTAACTATAATTTTATTATTGGAAGCAACACCATTTTGTTTGAAGATCATTAGCAGTGAAAAAAATATTTGTATTTGTTTGTTTGTTTGTTCTCTTCTTTTTTGGGGAAATAGCACTCACCTTCTCCGATAAAGGGTACCCGTCATTGTTACAGGATGAGGAGGTCCCGTTCTCTCTGTTGCTTGATAATCAATTTTCTGATTTTCAGGAGACAAGTACTATTGACCAGCAGGTAACTTCTTTCATCAACAGATGGCGGATCCAGGGAGCCAGCCTGGCGATCACCAAAGATGAACGGCTTGTTTACGCCAAAGGATTTGGTACCGCGAACAGCGAAACTGGAGAGGAGGTGAAGCCGGGACACCTCTTCCGAATTGCTTCAGTTTCCAAATTGATTACGGCTGTGGCTATAATGAAACTATATGAAGAGGGTAGTTTGGATCTTGATGAATTCGTTTTTGGAGATCGGGGGATACTATCCGATTCCCTGTTCATGGATTACCGGGACAAAAGGATCGAACAGATTCGAGTCAGGCATCTCCTCAATCATACGGCCGGATGGTCCAGATATGCAGGTGATCCTATGTTCAGAACGCTTTATATAGCAAGGAAAATGGATATCCCGCTTCCGGTGGATTTCAACCATATCATGCAATACACACTTTCCCGCAGACTCAATTATAATCCGGGAACCCGATACAGTTATTCAAATCTGGGATATGCGATACTTGGCGAAATTATTGAGAGAAAGAGCGGAATGCCCTATCAGGACTATGTGGTGATGAATCTGTTGAAACCCATCGATATTCACGACATGCACATAGGGAAAAGCTACTACCATGAGAAATATCCTAATGAGGTAAGGTATCACAGCAGTGCAGGAAAAATGACGGCCTATTCTATGGATGGCTCGGGTGAAAAAGTCCCTATATACTACGGAGGAAACAACATTGAACTTCTGGGTCCGGCAGGGGGGTGGGTAGCTTCTGCTCCTGAACTGATCAAATTTCTCACAGCCGTTGACGGTTTTCCCGAACAACCTGACATTCTGCTCCCGGAAACCTTAGACATAATGTCGGATCCGGACTTTGCTGGCAAAGGATTGTTTGGATGGAGAGGAAGCGACAGGTATGGAACCTGGTGGCGCACCGGATATCTCACCGGTTCGTCCGCTCTTATGGTAAGGCAACAAGATGGAATCAATTGGGTAGTAATGATCAACACCAGCACCTATAAACACTCCAGGATCCACAGGTATGTCTCAAGCATGATGTTTACTGCAGTAAACCGGGTAGAATCCTGGCCTGCTCTTGACCTTTTCTCATTGGAATCAGACAGCCCCAATCCGATCACTGAAATACCCACAACAAATCCAAAACTTTAGTCCGGATATGAAAGGTTGATACAGATTTTCCTTTTATATTTGAAGCATTCACAGTAGTGATGCATGGAGCTGTCAGCGATTAACCATAGAGACCCGGAATGCTTAACTGAATTCCAGTGTGATATCTTCATCACAACACTCGGATTTGAGAGCAGGTGCACCTTTATTTCGAGGAAACTGGAGGGAAAATCTTGCAGAAAGATTGCCCTTTCCCGAACCGATCATATAAAAGAGTTCGCCTTTCAGGAGAACAAATCGTATTATCTCGAGCAAGGATTCGAGATCATTTCTGTGGAGGCAAAAGTGCCTGATTTTGATTCGATCTTCAGTACTGTAACTGATGGGAACATCCATGTGATGTTAGATTGCACCAGCATGTCGCCCAGGTGGTACTTTGAGATTTTCAGGTGGTTTAATGAAGATCAGCTGGAATACTCAATTGCCAAACTCAGGTTTATCTATACAATGGCTCGCTTTGATGATTATGATCCTATTCGCAAAGTAAAAAAGATTAAGGATTTCGGAAGTACGATCTCTAAATCCAGTAAGAAGAAGAAAAATGCACTAATTCTCGGATTGGGACATGAAATGAACATCTGTGAGAGCATTTATAAAAAGGTGAATCCTGACCTGCTTTATCTCTATTACGCGGATCCTCATGTGGATAAAAAGTATGTGGAAAAGGTCTTTGTCAATAATCATGGCCTGATCAATGCTACTTCCATTAGGAATTTGATTGCCTATCCCATACGAAATGGACAAACCATTTATCACAGTCTGATTGATACGATCCTTCCATTGCGGGATGAATTCAATATTCTGCTGATTCCACAGGGCCCGAAAATTTTCTGGGTAGCCGCCATGTTGGTTAATCTGGGCTATCCCGATACCCAGATCAGTTATCCTCAATTCAAAAAGCCTCCGAGCACCGACAGACACCCTATAGGAGAACCGGTAGTGCTGGATATCATATTCGAAGGAGAGGAATAAAAACAATTTCCTGGAAGTATTGTTATATCATCGAATTTTTAGTACCGCACCATAATCAATACAATACAATATGGCGAATTTTGATATCATCATGCCTAAGATGGGTGAGAGTATTGAAGAAGCAACAATTACTAATTGGTTTGTGAAGGAGGGGGATAAAGTGGAAGAGGATGACGTCCTCCTGGAGATCGCAACAGATAAAGTTGACTCTGAAATACCATCCCCAGTGGAGGGAGTCGTAAAGAAAATCTTGTTTAAACAGGATGAAGTAGTTGCCGTAGGCACTGTGATTGCAGTAATTGACATGGATGGAGTGAGCTCACTGGAGGACGTTAAACCAGAAGAGACTCCCCAATCAGAAGAAATATCTCAGCCCGAGAAGGTTGAAGAGGAAGCAGTTGCTATTCCAGCCGACTCTTCAGGTGAGATTGTTTCAAGTGAAGAGCGTTTCTATTCACCTTTAGTAAGGAAAATTGCCAGGGAAGAGCAAATCTCTCAGTCCGAGCTGGACAGAATACCTGGAAGTGGAGTCAACGGACGGGTCCAAAAAAGGGATGTTCTTTCCTATTTGGAAAACCGCAAGACGGATAAAGTTCAACCGCTACCCACCTCTGCAGTTCAGACAAAGTCTGAGGAGGTTCAGCCTGCAAGATCTGCACCGGTTAAGGATTTCACGGACAGTACCGATGAGGTAATTGAGATGAGCAGAATGAGAAAATTGATCGCAGAACATATGATCAAGTCCAAACAGACTTCTGCCCATGTCACCAATATGATCGAAGTGGATGTAACCAACGTGGTTACCTGGAGGACACGGGTGAAAGAGGAATTCCTGAAAAAAGAGGGAGTGAAGATCACCTTCTTGCCTGTATTCCTTGAAGCCACTGTGAAAACGCTTCGGGATTTTCCCCAGATTAACAGTTCGGTCGATGGTGACAGGATCATCATTAAAAAGAGGATCAACCTGGGGGTTGCGGTTTCTTTACCGGATAACAATCTCATTGTACCCAATATCAAAGATGCTGATTCTTTGAATCTGACTGGTATCACTAAAAAGATGAATGCATTGGCTCAAGCAGCCCGGTCCAATAAGTTGGGTCCCGACGATATCAGCGGAGGCACCTTTACAGTGACCAATTTTGGCACTTTCCAAAATGATATCGGAACACCCATCATTAACCAGCCTGAAGTGGCCATTTTGGCCGTAGGAGCCATCAAGAAGAAGCCTGCAGTATTGGAGACAGAGCACGGAGATGTGATAGCGATCAGACAAAAGATGTGGTTGTCATTAACCTACGATCACAGGATAATTGATGGTGCTCTTGGTGGTGCATTCCTCAAGAAGCTAGGAGATTACATTGAATCATTTGATCCGGAGTCAGGAAGTTTTAAACTCTAACAAGCCATGTCAAAAGAAAAGCGATACAGCATAAAACAAACGGATAAAGAAACCCTGGCGAAGTGGTTTAAACTGATGCTGGTAGGAAGGGCCATTGATGACCGTGCACCTAATTACCTGAAACAGGCCATCGGCTGGTCTTATCATGCACCCTATGCAGGACATGATGGAATACAGCTGGCCATTGGACAAGTATTTGACAGGGAGAGTGACCACTTATTCCCATATTACCGGGATATGCTTACTACGCATTCAGCCGGACTGACAGCTGAAGAGCTTATATTGAACGGGATTTCAAAAGATGCTGATGTGGCCGGAGGTGGACGTCACATGTCCAACCATTTTGCAAAACCTGAATGGAATATACATAATGTATCTTCGTGTACTGGTAACCACACACTTCATGCAGTTGGTGTAGCCCGCGCCATGAAAAAATACAAGGTGCCCGGTGTGGCCATCAGCTCCCAGGGAGAATCGTCTGTGTCTGAAGGTTATGTCTATGAAGCCATTAATGGGGCCAGTAATGAGAGGCTACCGGTAATTTTCGTGTTCCAGGACAACGGATATGGTATCTCTGTCCCCAAGGCAGACCAGACGGCTAACCGGAAGGTGGCTAATAATTTCACGGGATTCAAGAACCTTAAAATATATCATTGCAATGGCAAGGATGTCTTCGACAGCATGAATATCATGACCGAGGCCAAGGAGTATGTGATTGAGCATGAGCATCCAGTAATAGTACAAGCCAATTGTGTCAGGATTCATTCCCACTCCAACTCTGACCGCCACGATCTCTACCGGGATGACTATGAACTGAATTATGTGCATCAATATGATCCGCTGGCCAAGTTCAGAAGGCTTCTCCTCCGGTATGAACGGTTTACAGAAGAGGAATTGGAGAGTCTTGAGAAAGAGGCAAAGGAGATTGTCAAAGCGGCACATAAAACAGGCATGAATTCTCCACATCCTGAAGCAGGATCCATTCATGAATATGTGATTCCTGAAGCGTATGTTAGCGAAAAGTATCCGGATGGATTACACAGCCACGACGGGCCATCAAAAAAACTGATCGAAGGATTGAACGAAACACTGAAGGCCGAGTTCAGACATAATCCGGATACCTATATCTGGGGACAGGATGTGGCTCACAAGGAGAAGGGTGGAATTTTCAATGTAACCAAGGGATTGCAGCAGGAGTTTGGCAGAGAACGGGTGTTCAATGCTCCCATTGCAGAGGATTTTATCATGGGAACAGCGAATGGTATGAGCCGTTTCAATGATAAACTGCGTATCGTGATTGAGGGTGCGGAGTTTGCCGACTACTTTTGGCCTGCCATGGAACAGTTTGTGGAGACGTCCCATGATTACTGGCGTACGAAAGGTCAGTTCTCACCCAATATTACGGTCAGGTTGGCTTCCGGTGGTTATATAGGAGGCGGACTCTATCACTCACAAACCATTGAAGGCTCACTTGCCGCATTACCGGGAATCAGAGTAGTATACCCAAGTTATGCAGATGATGCAGCCGGACTGCTGCGAACCAGCATAAGGTCCAGGGGTGTAACGCTGTTCCTTGAGCCGAAAGCGCTATACAATGCACCCAAAGTAGCCACACCCATTCCCGATGATTTTGAAGTGCCCTTCGGGAAAGCAAGGATTCGTGTGGAGGGTAAGGATCTGAGTGTTATTACGTATGGAAATACTGTACCCATGTGTGTGGAACTGGCCGAAAAGTTTAGCAAAGAAGGTATAGCTTCGCTGGAGGTGCTCGACCTGAGGTCTTTAAGTCCTCTTGACGAGGAGGCCATATTGGACACTGTAAGCAAAACAGGGAAGGTCCTTATCGTGCATGAAGACAAGGTGTTTGGAGGTTTTGGAGGAGAGGTGGCTGCCCTGATCAATGAAAAAGCGTTTGAAATGCTGGACGGTCCCGTCAAAAGGGTAGGGTCTACATTTACTCCGGTCGGATTCAATCGGATCCTTGAGGCTGCTGTTCTTCCCGATGTGAAACGAATAGAAGAAGCAGCAATTGAATTATTGAATTATTAAGAGTTAAGCGGATTATGAAAAACAGGACTGCTATCATCTATAGTTTTAATACACAGAAGACCGGGAAAATCGCCAGACTAATCCATGAAAAATTCAATGATGAGAGTGTGGAGCTTTTGAATGCTGAAGAGATTACCGGAGAGCTTTTCCTCTCATTCGAACAGATCATTATGGGAGTACCCACCTGGTTCGATGGAGAGTTGCCAAACTATTGGGATGAATTTGTTCCCGCATTGGAAGGGCTCGACCTGAAAGGAAAGAAGATCGCACTTTTTGGTTTAGGAGATCAGAAAGGCTATCCGGAGAATTTCCTTGACGGTGTGGGTATTATGGCAGATATACTGGACGAGCAGGGTGCTACTTTACTGGGATTTACCAGTATTGAAGGGTATGAGTTTGAATCTTCACAGGCCGTAAGAGGTGATCAGTTTGCAGGATTGGCTATCGATTACGAGAATCAGAGTTCACTCAACAAGGAGAGGGTATCTGCCTGGGTGGAACAGCTGAAATTGGATTTTGAATGACCTGGTCCTTGATGGATCTGTGATGTGATTCTTCAGGTCTATTGACCCAATTCTTACAAATTGATCCCATTTGTGAGAATTAATCAAATGCTGAATAGCATATTTTTCATATTATTTCTTTCTTTTGTGCTTTAATACTATCATACTGAAAAACCACTACTATGGCCAGAGATCGAGTTTACGTTTTCGACACCACCCTGAGGGATGGGGAACAGGTACCAGGCTGTCAGCTGAATACCATTGAGAAAATAGAAGTTGCAAAAGCCCTTGAGGAGCTAGGTGTTGATGTAATTGAAGCGGGATTTCCTGTTTCCAGCCCTGGTGATTTCAACTCGGTAGTTGAGATCTCAAAAGCAGTGACAGAACCTGTTATCTGTGGTCTCACCAGAGCGGTGAAGAAAGATATTGAAGTGGCTGCGGAATCACTGAAGTTTGCCAAACGTGCCCGGATACATACAGGGATCGGAACTTCTTACTACCATATTTACCACAAGTTGAATAGTAATCCTGAAGAGATCATCGAAAGGGGGGCTGAAGCAGTCAAATATGCCAAGTCTTTTGTGGAAGATGTGGAGTTCTATGCTGAGGATGCCGGGCGATCCGATAATAAATACCTCGCCCGCGTAGTGGAAGCGATGATTGATGCCGGTGCCACAGTGATCAATATTCCCGATACCACGGGTTATACCCTTCCCGATGAGTATGGGAAGAAGATCAAATACCTGATGGATCACGTATCCAACATAGATAAGGCCATCATATCGACTCATTGCCATAATGATCTGGGCATGGCAACCGCTAATACCATGAGCGGTGTGCTCAACGGAGCTCGGCAGGTTGAAGTTACAATAAACGGTATAGGTGAGAGGGCCGGAAACACTTCTCTGGAGGAAATCACCATGATCCTCAAGAGCAGGAAGCATCTCAACCTGATGACTCATATTAATCCCAAGAAGATCCACCGCACCAGCAGGCTCGTCTCCACCCTGATGCGTATGCCCGTTCAGCCCAATAAAGCGATTGTGGGTCGCAATGCCTTTGCACACTCCTCAGGAATTCACCAGGACGGGGTATTAAAGCGCCGGGAAAACTATGAGATAATCAATCCGAAAACCGTGGGTATCACAGAGTCTTCCATATTGCTGACTGCAAGAAGCGGAAGGGCTGCATTAAGGCATAGGTTGGAAAAACTGGGTTATTCATTTAGCAAGAAGGCACTGGATGGTATTTATGAAGAGTTCCTCAAGCTGGCAGACTCAAAAAAGGAGGTTATTGATGAAGATCTGAAAATGCTTGCTGGCGCCAGTTCGCGTGACATCAAAAGGAATCTTCATCTATTTAACCTGCAAGTAATATGTGGCAAGGGTACATCTCCGGTGGCCACAGTTAAGCTGGAGTGGAACGGTGAGTGCCATGAGGCTACGGCCAATGGAAATGGCCCTGTCGATGCCTCCATCAATGCAGTAAAAGAGATATTAAAGAAAAAGGTAAGGATCGAGGAGTTTCTCATTCAGGCGATCACCAGAGGGAGTGACGATCTGGGTAAGGTACATATGCAGGTTGAGCATAAAAACGTGGTCTTTTACGGTTTTTCTGCTTCGACCGATATCATCACTGCTTCAGTGGAAGCTTTCATCGACGCCATGAGCCAGATCGTCTAACAGAGCAGTTGCACCTCAAGCAGATAATTAATACCATTTATTGATCTGGAAGACCCATGCAACTCATCGGTCTGCAATTTGTCTTTTTACAACGGAATATGAACCTTGTTGGATGAGGCGAACTCTATATGTCACTCTGGTTTTCTCTATTAGTCTACTTTCACTTCCCATTCAAAGCATTGGCAGAGTGATTGTCAGTGGATACGTTCGCGATGCCGCCACAGGAGAAGAGCTAATTGGTGCCAATGTGATTGTGGAAGGGAGTGGAACAGGGACAATTACCAACTCCTATGGGTATTACTCACTCTCTCTTGATCCGGGATCTTACACCCTCTTCTATTCATATATCGGATATTTGACCGAATCAAGGAGTGTACACTTAGAAGATGATCTGTCGCTTCATGTCGAGTTGAAGGAATCGCATCAGGAACTGGAGGAGGTAACTGTTAGTGCAGAGGCTGGCAATGCCAATATAACTCGAATTGAGACAGGATCTGCTCAATTACCTATTCAATCCATACGGAAGATTCCCGCCCTGTTGGGTGAGGTGGATGTGATTAAAGCGATCCAGCTTTTACCAGGAGTTCAGGTGACCAGTGAGGGATCCTCGGGTTTCAGTGTCAGAGGAGGAAGCAGTGACCAGAACCTGATTCTTTTGGATGAGGCAACTGTATATAATGCTTCCCATCTCATGGGTTTCTTCTCTGTATTCAACAACGACGCCATCAAAGATGTCAAACTTTACAAGGGTGATATACCTGCCAGTTCAGGAGGAAGGTTAGCCTCACTACTGGATATTCGCATGAAAGATGGCAACAACAGGCAATTCAATGCCACCGGGGGTATCGGGACCATCTCAAGTCGATTGACCCTGGAAGGGCCCATTGGGTCTGACAGAGCATCTTTCCTCATATCAGGGCGACGTACCTATGCCGATATATTCCTTCCTCTTGCTAGAGATACTGCGGTTCGTGATAACAGACTCTACTTTTATGACCTTAACGGGAAGCTGAATTATACCATCAACGATAAGAACCGGATCTTTCTTTCCGGGTATTTCGGAAAGGATGTATTCGCCAATGACTTTGCAGGTATGTCTTTTGGAAACCAGACCTTTAGTCTCCGTTGGAACCACCTCTTTAGCAGAAGGTTGTTTAGTAACTTCACATTGATCAATTCGCATTATTTTTACGACTTGGGAACACCTGAAGGCTCTTCCCCTTTTTTCAATTGGATCTCCTATCTTGACGACTATGGATTCAAAGGAGACTTCATCTGGTATGTTGCTCCGGATCACACATTCAGGTTTGGATCGTCGAGCTATTATCATGTGATTAAACCCGGTTCTATTATAGCTCAGGGACAGGACGGGAAAGATACCGAAGCTGAGCTATCCTACAATTATGCCCTGGAGAACGGTCTCTATTGCTCAGGTGAGTCCAAAGTGGATGATCGGTTTGCTATCAGGTTTGGACTCAGATACTCTTTGTTTCATAATGTGGGTGTGGACACAGTATATAGTTACGATGAGAATTATGAGGTGTCTGATTCTGCAGCCTATGGAAAAGGAGAGTTCTACAATCGCTATCATGGACTTGAACCCAGAGTGGCAGTCAACTTTATGATAAATGAATCCAGTTCCATCAAAATCAGCTACTCCAGAACACGTCAATATTTGCAGTTGGCTTCCAATTCCACTGCCGGGACACCGCTCGATATATGGTTTCCGTCTTCACCAAATATCAAGCCCCAACTCTCCGATCAGGTAGCACTCGGTCTTTTTCGAAACTTTTCAGATAACAAGATCGAGTCTTCTCTGGAGTTCTATTATAAGAAAATGGAAAATGCCATCGATTTCAGGGATCATGCCCAGTTACTGCTAAATCCAAGACTGGAGGGAGAGCTCAGGATAGGGGAGGCTACCTCCTACGGCGCAGAGCTCTTTATAAAGTATCAAACCACTAAATTCTCCGGTTGGATCAGCTATACACTCTCCAGAACGATTCGGGATATTCCGGAGATCAATGAGGGGAGACCCTATCCGGCTCCCTATGACAAACCTCATGATCTGGCATTGGTATTCAGTTACGACATCTCTGCCAGGATTGCAGCAGCTGCTACTTGGGTTTACAACACCGGAATTCCATTCACCCTTCCCTCGGGAAGGTATGAAGTGATGGGAAAAATCCTGCCTCTCTATTCGGGACGAAATGAATACAGGCTTCCAGATTACCATCGGTTGGACCTCTCCATTACTTTAAAAGGAAAACAGAGACCGGGGAAACGGTGGCAGGGGGAGTGGAATTTGTCCGCATACAATGCATATGCCAGGAAGAATGCATGGACACTTAACTTCATACAGGATAAGACAAATCCGGATGTGACCTACGCAGAGATGACCTACCTTTTCTCCATCATTCCGGCGATCACTTACAATTTCAAGTTTTAAAGATGTTGAGGCTGGAAAAATATCATATCATACTGGTGATCACAATTTTTGCTTTGCTTTCTTCCTGCACAGAGGTTATAGAAATAGACCTTGATTCCACCTACAGAAGGCTTGTGGCTAATGGCAGTGTGACGAACGACTCCGTCAGGCATCAGATTCACCTATCCACGTCAAGTGACTATTTCTCAAATCAACCCTCTCCCAAGGTATCAGGAGCATTGGTGGAGATACAATTTAATACTACGCTCATACAACTACAGGAGCATGATACCATGCCAGGAATGTATCTGACTCCGGACGCATTTCGAGGAATTCCAAATACAACCTACCACCTCCGGATCAGTGGGGTGGATATCAACGAAGACGGAGTGATGGAGGAGTATCAGGCTCAAAGTAGTATGCCCGACGGAATGAAACCCGATTCCATATTGCTGGGTTACTTCAAATCACCATTTGTATCAGGTTACCAGGTTTTTATGTATGGTCAAGATCCACCAACCAGAGAGTGGTATGGATTCAAGATGTGGAAAAACAGTGATCTTCTCACCGATACGTTAAGCAAATATTCAGTGCAAAACGATGATTTCTTCAACGGGACCTATATCTATGGGCTCCCGGTTGGATTCTTATACGAGGGTGATCCTCGCGAAGCATTACAAGCGGGAGATACCGTCACCTTTGAGCTCAATAGCATCGAACAGGTGTATTACGATTTTGTATTGGATGCTCAATTGGAGATCATTGGCAACAATCCGCTCTTCTCAGGCCCTCCGGCCAATGTAAGGTCCAATATCGATAATGAGGCCAGGGGATTATTTGCAGCTTACACTGTACATCGTGTCTCTGCCATTCTGCCTCCTTAGTTTGACAACGAAGCACGTGGGTTGATGAGCATGCAGTGGATATGGCAGATCGAGTAGGGAGCGGAAAATTATCAACTAATTTCCTGCTACCCTCTCACACCA